>JAUNWB010000026.1 GCA_030540535.1 Elusimicrobiales bacterium | reverse complement strand
TTTCCTCCCCGTTTGCTTTTAACGTCAAAAGCCGCATGCGCCTGGCGGGGTTTGTTATTTTGCTGGCGCCGCTGGTCATCTTCCTGCGCCTGGCGTATATGCAAACTTTTTTGCATGAAGAATTTGCCAGCAAAGCCGAACGTTCCATTTACAATTATTTGGCCGAAGACCGGTTCAGAGGCAAAATCCTGGACGTAAACGGCCGCGAACTGGCCGAATCCGTCCGTACGCACTCCTGCGGCGTAAACAAACGCTACGTAAAAGACAAAAATAAAACCGTTGACTTCCTGGCCGAAACGCTGGAAATGCCCAAAAGCCGGATTTTGGAAAAATGGAACAAAGCGGGGAACTTCTTTTTTGTCGCTAAAAAAATTAAGCCGGACAATTACATTAAAATTTCCAAAATCCTGCGTACGACGCTCGGCCAGGGATTAGAACTCACCCCGGAATACGAACGCATCCACCCGTACGGGGACAGCGCGCTGGATATCGTGGGGGCGGCCAACTCCAAAAACCTGGGGCTTTCGGGCGTGGAGCAGATGTTTAACAGCGAGCTCAGCCAGGATATCAGCAAGAAACGCGCCAAACGCGCCCGCCGCGGCGAAATTATTTACGACCGGAAACTAAAAGAAGAGCTTTCCGTTGCAAATATCTATTTGACGATTGACGAACTGGCCCAATACTACGTGGAAAGCGCGCTTAAAAAAGCGGTGGAAACCCTGTCGCCGGACCGCGCCGTCGCGCTCGTGCAGGAGCCTTCCACAGGCAAAATTCTGGCCGCCGCGTCTTACCCGGTAAAAGACGGGCAGTCGCTCGCGTTCCAGTTTACGTATGAGCCGGGTTCCACGTTCAAAACGATTGCCGTTTCTTCCGCCATCGACGCGGGCGCCATCAGTGTGACGGACAGCATCGATATGGAAGGCCGCAAATGGGAAGTGGCCCGCGGATTTACCGTGCGCGACAACCAGCATAAAAAAGACTTTTTATCCATCCCCGAAATTATGCAGCTTTCGTCGAACATCGGCGCGGGTAAAATTGCGCTGGAACTGGGGGCCAAAAATCTGTTTTACTATATTAAGGCGTTTGGTTTCGGCACCAAAACGGACGTTAATTTTAACGGGGAATCCAAAGGCACCGTTCCGCCGTACAATAAATGGACCAAGGTGGATAACGCCACCAAAGGCTACGGCTACGGCGTGGCCGTTACGCCCATCCAGCTGATTGGCGCCTACTCCGCCATCGCCAACGGCGGTACGCTCATGCAGCCGCATTTGATTGACCGTATCGAATACACGGGCGGAAAGGTGGAAAAACTTTCCAAACCCGTTAAAATCCGCCGCGTAATTAAGCCGGAAACCTCCCAAACCATGATTAAAGTACTGCAAAGCGTGGTGGAGGCCGGCTCCGGCAAACGCGCGCAAATTAAAGGCTATAACGTGGCCGGCAAAACGGGCACCGCCGAAAAACTGGGTAAAGACGGCTACGGCAAACGCAGCCACGTGGTTTCGTTCTGCGGGTTTGCCCCGGCGACGGACCCCCAGTTTACCGTGCTGGTTATTTTGGATAACCCCGGCAAATACTCGTTTGGCAGTACGGCCGCCGCGCCGGTATTCCACGATATTATGGAACGGCTGCTCGCCATGAAAGGCGTCAAGCCGGATCAGCTGGATTTTGAATAATTCCCGGTCGATTTTTATATCCGGGCCGATTTTTTTATTTAAGGAGAAGTAAACAACTATGAAGCTTAACCTTTCGCTCAGCAAAATTGCGGAAATTATGGACGCAAAACTGGTTTCCGCCCATCCCGAAGAAAAAGTGGCGTCTTTCGTAACGGATTCCCGTGTGGTTGCGCCGGGGGACGCGTTTATCGCGCTTAAAGGCCAAAAGCACGACGCGCGCCGCTTTATCCCGGACGTTCTTAAAAAAGGCGCGTCCGTCATCGTGGCGGAAGCGGAAGGATTTACCGTGCCCGCAAATTCAAACGCTTCTTTCTTGTTAGTAGACGACGCTTTAAAAGCCTTGCAGGCCCTGGCCAAATACCACCGCGTAAACAGCACGTTAAAAGTGGCCGCCGTCACCGGGTCCAACGGCAAAAGCACCACCAAACAAATGCTGCGCGCCATTTGCGAAACGGCGGGCGAAACCGTCGCCAATATGGGCAATTTTAACAACCAGTTCGGCGTACCGTTTTCTTTATTGGAAATCCAGGATAAGCACAAATACGGCGTGTTTGAACTCGGCGCGTCCAAAGAGGGGGATATCGAAGAAATCGCTTCGCTCGCGGTGCCGGATGCGGCCGTTATCACCAATGTGGGGCCTTCGCACCTGGAGTTTTTCCACGATATGGAAACGGTTTTCCGCACGAAAACGGAAATCGCCAAATGCTTAAACTTCGGCGGTACGCTTGTTTATAACGCCGACGACGAATTTTTGTCGCGTCTGAAAACGGAATTTAAAGGCAAAAGCATTTCGTTCGGGTTTACGCCGGGCGCGGACCTGCAGATTTTGGAAACGGACAACTTCTCTTTTACCTACAAAGGCGAAGCGTACGTGATTGACGTAAAACTGGAACGCCACGATAAATTAAACGCCGCGGCGGCCGCAGGCGCGGCGATTGCGCTGGGGCTGTATATGGATAACGTAAAAAAAGGACTCCTGTCTTTTACGCCCATGCCCATGCGCTTGGAGCGCGTGGAGAAAAACGGCGCGCATTTTATTTTGGACTGCTACAACGCCAACCCCGCCAGCATGAAAAACGCGCTGGAAATCCTGGGCCGCGAAGCGGCTTCGCCGCGTGTGGCAGTACTGGGGGACATGAAAGAGCTGGGGGCTTCTTCCAAAGAATACCACCGCCTGCTTGCGCGTTACGTGCAGGATAACCGGGTGGAATACGCTTTTTTGGCCGGGCCGGAAATGAAGTACGCTTACGAGGCGTTAAAATCGGCGCCCGGCGTAAAAACGTTTTATGCGCTTACGCCCCAAGGGTGGAAGAAAGAACTTTCCTCCGCGCTTGCCAAAGGGGGAACGTGCCTGGTGAAAGCGTCCCGCTCCATGAATTTTGAAAACGTACTCAAGGAGATTTAATCCATGCTATACTATCTTTCGTTATTTAAGGACGACCTGAGTTTTTTAAACATCTTCAGCTACATCACCTTCCGCACCGGCGCGGCGATTTTTACGTCGTTTTTCTTAACGCTTTTGATCGGTCCGCGCGTGGTGGCCAAATTGCGTTCCTACAAAATCCAGCAGATTGAGCGCGAATACGGCCCGGCGTCGCACCTGTCCAAAAACGGCACGCCGACGATGGGCGGTATATTGATTTTCGTCAGCCTGATTGCAAGCGTGCTTTTGTGGGCGCGGCTGGACAGCAATTTTATCTGGCTTCTCGTATTTACCACGGTTACGCTCGGTATTGCCGGGGTGATGGACGACTATACCAAACTGGTAAAAAAGAACCCGGAAGGCATGAAGTCTTCCATTAAACTGGCCATTCAGCTTTTTACCGCGATTGTGGTGGTGGGCTATTTGGCGTTAAATCCGCCGAATGCGGAGTATTCCACCTCGCTTATCATTCCGTACATGAGCAAAATGTTTATTGATTTATCGGTCTTCTATTTTGCTTTTGCCATGCTGGTTATCGTGGGTTCCTCCAACGCCACCAATTTGACGGACGGCCTGGACGGACTCGCCAGCGGATGTATGGTATTTACGGCGGCTACGTACGCTATTTTTGCCTACCTGGCGGGGAACGTGAACTTTGCCGATTATCTGCGTATTATTTACGTACCCGGCGCGGGGGAAATCACCGTGTTTATGGGCGCGCTTATCGGCGCATGTTTGGGTTTCCTGTGGTTTAACGCCTATCCCGCCCAGGTGTTTATGGGGGATACAAGCTCGCTGTTTTTGGGCGGTGTAATCGGGGTGGCCGCGCTTTGCGTCAAGCAGGAACTTTTGCTGCCGATTGCGGGCGGCATCTTTGTGCTTGAAACGGTTTCCGTCATGCTTCAGATGGGGTATTTTAAACTCACCCACGGCAAACGCTTATTTAAAATGGCCCCTATACACCACCATTTTGAACTGTTGGGCGTGCCGGAACCGAAAGTAATCGTGCGGTTTTGGATTACGGGCGCGATGCTGACGCTCCTGGCGCTTGCGTCCTTAAAAATCAGATAACTATGGTTACTTTATTTAGCAAATCCCCAAAACGCCGAAACGCGTTTATTAAAAAGAACGCTCCTTCTTACCGAAGGGAAGCTGGAATCAGCCGCGTTAAAAAAGAAAGTTCCGGCCCGTTAAAACTGGATAAACGCATCGCGTTTATCGGGTTTGCGTTTGTGCTGGTCGGGTTGATTTTTACGTATTCTTCCAGCGCGTTTGATTCTTCGGCTTTTTTCAAACGCCAGCTGGTGTTTGATTTAATGGGGCTGGCGGCGGCGTTGTTTTTGTCGCAAACGTACGACAAACTGCAAAAACTTAAAATCTTCCGCCCGATGAACCTGATGTACGTCACCTGGGTGCTGCTGATTATCGTGCTGTTTACGCGCCAGCAGGCCAACGTACACCGCTGGATTGACTTCGGGTTTTTTAAGTTGCAGCCGTCCGAAATCGCCAAAGTGACGCTGGTTATTTTTACGGCGGATTATTTGGATAAAGTATCGGGCAAGCTGGCTAAAAACTGGAAACTTCTTATTAAACCCATCGCCGTGGCGGGTGTTACGCTGGGGCTGATTCTGGCGGAAAAAGACATCGGCACCCCCACGCTCATGGGCGCGGTATTTGTATTTATGCTGCTGGTGGCCGGGGCGCGGCTGTTGCATTTGGCTCTGCCGGCCATTGTCATTTCGCCGCTCGTCATCCACCAGTTGTTTTTTGTGGGATACCGCCGCGAACGTATTTTCTCGTTCTTAAATCCGTTTGATTCGGCCGGCGGGGCGGGCTATCAGCTGGTACAGTCGTTTTTGGCGGTTGGTTCGGGCGGCTGGTTTGGAAAGGGCCTCGGCAACAGCGAACTGAAACTGGAATACCTGCCCGCCGCACATACGGACTTTATTTTCTCCATCATGTGCGAGGAGTTCGGCCTCTTCCGCGCCGCGTTTATCATCGGCGGATTCTGCTGGCTGCTCATCCGCGGAATCAGCCTGGCGCGCGTGGCTAAAACCACGTTCCACAGCCTGGTAATTTTCGGGCTGACGATTACCATTTGTATGCAGGCTTTTTTTAATATGGCTATGGCTATCGGACTTTTGCCCACCAAAGGGATTGCGCTGCCGTTTTTTTCGTACGGCGGTTCGTCCGTGATCATGACGCTTGTTATGATGGGCATTATTTTAAACATGGCCGCGGTGGACCATACGAAAAACAATTTGCGTGAAGACATCACCAATTACAAAAACAGGAATAAATAACTATGAACAGACGTTTTATCATCGCTTCCGGCGGAACCGGAGGACATTTTTATCCCGGCTTTGCGCTAGGCAAACAACTGCGCAAACAGGGGCTTCCGGTGCTTTTTATCGTGCGCAAGAACGACCCCGCCGCCCAAACCCTGGACGCGCACAAACTGCGTTATAAAGAAATCGATTTTATGGGTCTTCCGCGTTCCGTAAACCCGGTACGGCACCTTAAATTTTGGGGGAAATTTGTAAAATCCCTGTGGCAGACGCGCACTATTCTAAAGCAGTTTCGGCCCGATGTAGCCGTGGGGACGGGCGGATATATCTCTTTCCCGCTTATTTTTACGGCGCATTTTATGGGGATTAAAACGGCCGTGCATGATTCCAACGCGCGGCTGGGGCTTGCAAATAAAATCTGCGGTAAATTCGCCGATTTGTTTATGCTGGGCCTGCCCGTTGACAGGAAAGTTAAAAAATCCGTGCTGACCAGCACGCCCATCCGCCGCGAATTTGCCGACCGCGTGGACCGCACCGCCTTATTGGAAGGGTTGGGACTTTCGCCCGATAAAAAGACCGCGCTTATCGTGGGGGGAGTCAAGGCGCAAAGGGCATGAACGAAGCCGTCGCCAAAACCATTAAAACCACGAACGGCTGGCAGTTTGTGCATATCACGGGCGAACGCTGGTTCGGTATTATGAAAGAAGAATACTCCGGCATGAACAACGTGGCGGTACTGCCGTATTCGCATGAAATTTACGCCATTATGAAAACGGCCGATTTGGCCCTTTGCCGCTCCGGCGCCAGCACGCTGGCGGAACTGATTTACTGCCGCGTTCCCGCCGTTTTGGTGCCGTTCCCGCATGCGGCGGCGGACCACCAGTATTATAACGCCAAAATCCTGCAGGACGCAGGCTGTGCGCTGGTAGTGCGGGAAGATAAAAACCTGGCCGCCAACTTGCAGCTGGCGTTTGCGGATTTGACAAAACGCGGCGGCACGCGGAAACTTTCCGCCATGCGCCGGGCGTATAACGGGTTAAAAATACCGAACCCGATGACGGCTTCAAAAGAAATCGTCAAACTGCTGCGTAATTTATAAAGCAAAATATAAAAAAGTCCCCGGGTGTTGCCCGGGGTATTTTTTGATATAAAATAGAAAACCCCCGGTTTAAGAACCGGGGGATAGTTTTATATACCTTTAATAAATTTACACATTAACTGACCTAATTCTCGATCTACGCTTCCGGCATTGCAGTTTTTATTCCCCACATTATCGGGACCATACCAGAAATTATAAATATAATTGGTTTTGGTACCGTCATCCGTTCTCCATACGTCTACAGAGCCCGACGTACCCAAGCCCATTTCATAGATAAACGTTTTGGTTTTATAGGCATCACAGGTAGAACCGTTTTTAGCATATCCGCTGGGGCTTTTAATCCAAGTGCCGCCTTTTAAATCGACATCGGCGATTTGGGTTCTCAAGCAGGGAGAGTCATTAGGATTGGCTTGCATAAAGCGCTGTCCGGCGTCTACCAGGGATTTGGCAATAACGATTCCTTCCGTTGCGCGGGCCTTTTCCACAGCCGCTTCGTATTGCGGCAGAGCAATAGCCGACAAAATGCCGATAATGAGTACCACTACCAGCAGTTCAATTAACGTAAAACCTTTATTCATATCCTATCTCCTAAATTAAAGTTATAACAACAGTATACAATTTTTGGTCGTTTTCTCAAGAGGTAAATTCTCCGCCCCTTGACGTTTGGCGCAAATCTTGTTATATTAATATATGAACATATATTCATATATTATCATTTTCATTCGGGGGGATTTATGAAAAAGAAAACCGCGCCCGCACACGTCTGCAAAGCCGCGCTCTCTATCGCGCCGGAAACGCTCTACGACCTGGCGGACCTCTTTAAAGTATTTGGGGACAGCACCCGCCTGCGTATTTTGTGTGCGCTGTTCGGAAGCGAACGCTGCGTACAGCACATTGCCGAAGAACTGGGCATGACGCACTCCGCCATTTCGCACCAGCTGCGCTTTTTAAAGCAGAATAAACTCGTCAAAAACCGCAAAGAGGGGAAAACCGTTTTCTACTCGCTGGCTGATGAACACGTACAAACCATTTTCAACCAAGGTTTAAAACACATTTTGGAGGATTTATGAGCGGGCACTGTCACTGTCATTCCTGCGGCTGCGGGCACGAACACGAAAAAAACACCTGGGTTCGTTTTGGGGTGGCGGCGGTGTTGTTTGCCGCCGGGCTGCTTGTCGGTTCTTCCGCCGCAAAACCGGGCCTGTTGGGCGCGGCGTACTTGCTGTGCGGGCACGACGTGCTTCTGCGCGCCGGCCGCAATCTGTTAAAAGGGCGCGTGTTTGACGAAAATTTTTTAATGGCCGTTGCCAGCCTGGGCGCGTTTGCCATCGGGGAATACCCGGAGGGCGCGGCCGTTATGCTGTTTTACCAGTGCGGGGAAAACTTACAGGAACGCGCGGCCGGGAATTCCCGCCGCAGTATTACTAAACTGTTAAATTTGCGTCCGCCTTTTGCGCGCGTACTGGAAAACGGAAGCGAAATAAAAAAGGACCCGAAGCAGGTTCAACCCGGGCAGGAAATTTTGGTGCTTCCGGGTGAAAAAATCGCGCTGGACGGCGTGGTGGTAAAAGGGGAAAGCGGGGTGGATGCGTCGGCACTTACGGGGGAATCCCGCCCGGTAAGCGCGCGCGCCGGTACGGCGGTTTGGGCCGGCAGCGTATGCGTGGACGGCGCGCTAACGGTGCGTGTGGAAAAACTGTACGAAGATTCCGCCGTCGCCAAAATTTTGGAACTAACCGAACACGCTTCGCAGAAAAAATCCGCCGCCGAAAAATTTATTACGCGTTTTGCGCGTCTGTATACGCCCGTTGTGGTGGGCGGCGCGGTGTTGCTGGCCGTATTGCCGCCGTTACTTATTTCGGACGCGTCCTTTAAAACCTGGCTGTATCGCGCGCTTGTGTTTTTGGTGGCGTCGTGCCCGTGCGCGCTGGTGCTTTCGGTTCCGATCGGATTCTTTGGCGGCATCGGCGGCGCGGCCAAGCACGGGGTGCTGATTAAAGGCAGTGCGTTTTTGGAGCGGCTGGCGCGTATTTGGACGCTCGCTTTTGACAAAACCGGCACGCTTACACAAGGCGTGTTTGAGGTGCTGTCCGTCACTCCCGCGCCCGGCGTAACGCGGGAAGATGTACTGCGGGCGGCATCGCAGGCCGAATGCCACTCCAACCACCCGGCGGCCAAAGCCGTGTTGCGTGCGGCCGAAAAAGAAAACTGCGCGGCTAAAAGTGATTTTGATATAAAAGAAATCGCCGGGGAAGGTGTGTTGGCTGAGGGGGAAAATAAACAAATCCTGGCCGGAAACGCGCGTTTGATGGCGCGTTACCATATTTCCGTGCCGCCCGCGCGGGGAACGTGCGTATTTGTTGCCGAAAACGGCGTTTTTAAAGGGGTAATCGAACTGGGGGATAAACCCAAACCGGGCGCGGAGGAAGCGCTAAAAAGCCTGCAAAACGGCCTCGTGCGCCGCGTAGTTATGCTCAGCGGGGACGCTCCCTCCGCCGTCCAAAAAACGGCCGGAGAACTGGGGATAACCGAAGCGTTCGGCGGCCTGCTGCCCGCGGACAAAGTAAGCAAATTGGAAAGTTTTATGGACCAAACCCCGGCCGGGTATTTTACGGCGTTTGCGGGGGACGGCGTAAACGACGCGCCCGTTTTGGCGCGCGCGGATTTATCGGTTGCCATGGGGGCGCTGGGCTCGGATGCGGCCATCGAAACCGCCGACGTGGTGCTGATGACCGACGAACCCCAAAAGATCGTTACGGCAATCCGGCAGGCGCGGTTTACGCTTAAAATCATCAAGCAGAACATCGCGTTTGCGCTGGTGGTAAAAGCCGCGGTGCTGGCGGCCGGCGCGCTGGGATACGCCAATTTGTGGGAAGCCGTATTCGCCGACGTAGGCGTTTCGCTCCTGGCGGTGGCCAACGCTCTGCGCCCGCTTTATTTTAAAGAAAATATGCTACAATAAACATTATTTAGGAGATTTGCAGCAAGCCGTTACAAGCGGCAAAAGTACAATTTATCTGTTTTTGGAATCCTATGAAGAATAGGAAGGCTTTGGGAAACCAAAGTTCTGAGAGAGTCCAAAAACAGCTGGTTTAGGCAGAAGGTAGAGGGAAGTCATGAGCCCTTTATCTTCTGCCGAGTGTTTCGCGTATTTTATACGCGAAACCACGGCTGTTTAATGGCAAGGCACTCTCTCAGACTTGCGTTATTCGGCCGTTTTTTTTCTGCTTCG
>JAUNWB010000383.1 GCA_030540535.1 Elusimicrobiales bacterium | reverse complement strand
CATCTGCTCTTCGGTCAAAAACGCGTGGGCGCGCTGCGGATCCCCGTAGACCACCGTGCTTTGCACAATTCCCGGCTGCTCCAGCACGGCGTCTATATCCTCTCGAGCGAGGGCGATACTCTCATCAAATATGCTGCTTCCCGTGCCCAAACTATTCGCGTCCGCCATCACAAAATCGGAGACCACATACCTTTGCAGATACTTATTCATGTCGAAGCCCGAGATAAACAGCGTCACGACTTGCAGCAGCACAACCGCCAGCGAGAGGGAGAGCACAACCAGAACCGTCCGCCCCCGGTTGCGCCCGAGGTTTGCCAGCGCCATCGGCAGGATGCGCGCGCCGGCGCGCCCGCGCTTTCGCTTTTTTCCGCCGCCTCGCTCCTGCGTAAAGCGAACGGCCTCCACCGGGGAAACGAGCACCGTCACAACCGCAAACAGCGCGGAAACGAGGAAGACAGACGGATTGACCTTCGCCCCCATTCCGGGCACATCGTAAGAGAGCCTTTCGCACAGGAACGGCGCGAGCAGCGCGCCCACCAGATAGCCCGCCGCAAGACCAAGCGGAATGCCCGCCAAGCAATAGATCATCGCCTGCACGCGCACAAGGCGGCGCAGCTGCTTCGGCGTCACGCCGATGGTCTTGAGCAGGCCGAAGCTCCGGATATCTCCGACGACGGCGATGCGAAAGAGGTTGTTGATGATCAAATACCCGGTCATGACGACGACCAGCAGCAAGACAGCGACGATCGCCACGGTCTCCATGTCGGCGTTGCCGCTCATCTGCGCGCTCAGGTAAGCCCAGTTGACGCCGATCTGCACGTAGTCATCCGCGCCGCTGTCCTCCGCCTGATAGCCGTTCCGCTCGAGAATCGCCAGCATGTCCGCCTCGATATGGGCGCTCGATTGCAGATACACATTCAAATCCCATCTTCCCGCAAGGCCGCCCTGCCGCGTTTTTTCCTGTCCCTCCAGCGCCGCGTTCACATAGGAAAGCGGCAGCAGAATCTGGCTGACCTGCGCCCGGGGATCATATGTCCAATAGCCGCAGAGCGTGAAGGTGTCCGTAAGGAGCTGCTCCTGCCCGTCGTCGCCGACGTTCACGCTGAGCGTCACCTGCTCGCCGATCTTCGGCTCTACGCCCAGCGCAGAGAGCACCCGCGTGTCGCAGGCCACCTCCCGCGTTCCCTCGCGCGGCAGCGCCCCCTGCTCGCAGACGAGAAACTGCCCCTGCGAGCAGGCCTCGTCCATATAACCGACCTCGCAGCGAACCTTCCGGAAGGCGTCGCCCGCCGCCACGCCGAGCAAGCGCCTTACGGCGGGGCGCTTCACGAGCGGATCGCTTGAGAGCACGTCGATCTGTTCCGGCGTCACGTTTTTGAACGTGCCGTGCATGTCGCCGCCGCTCTGGCGGAATGTCGAGAGCTGGTAGGCATCCATCACCGTCCCGGCGATGGTCGCCATTGCGGTCAGCATAAGCGCCGTCAGCGCAATCGCCGCGACGGCGACGAGGCTGCGCGTCCTGCTTGCGGCGAGGCTGCGCCACGCGATGCGGCGAATGCAGCCGCTGCTGTCGATCTTTGCCATCGCGCTCAGCCTCCCACAATCTGCCCGTCCTCAATGCGGACGATGCGGTCGGCCA
>JAUNWB010000382.1:1171-1641 GCA_030540535.1 Elusimicrobiales bacterium | reverse complement strand
TGCTTGATATGGAAAAAGATATGTTATCCCATGCGCGCGGCACAGCTGGGGTAACTCGAAGGCTTCGGCTATCGCAAATCGATTATCATGTAATGCTTGATCCCGTCACGGCGGCTTATCAGCAACAATATCCGGATGTACAGATCAAAAAGATCTTTCATAAAAATACTCTGGAGGGAACCCTTGTTGCACAAAATGTGATCGATGTAGGCGATACACTCTATCATCCGCGCTATAAAAAGGGTGAACTTCGCTACAAAGGACTGCTAAACATGCCCTACCTCTGTATCATGCCTCAGGCCAATGCACCGGAAAGTATCACGCCTGAAGCATTGCATAACAGGCAGGTAGTCGTCCACTATCTGGAATTTCAGGATTATTATGCCTCACATCTTAAAAAGCTGCAAACGCTGCTGCCTCAGTTAGAGGTGATTACCAGCAACATACGCCGCGTGGATATGATCTATGAT
>JAUNWB010000382.1:0-1161 GCA_030540535.1 Elusimicrobiales bacterium | reverse complement strand
GCAAGATGGCAAAGTCGTCATCACTGCTTCCACATTTGCCAGAATGCTCAATGGTTGCACCATATCCGATTTAAAGATTGATCTTAAACAGGAATGCGGTGTGGTTTACAGGAAAAATTCCTCCCAAGAGGTTTTGGATTATGTCCATCTGGCTTGTGAAATATATAGAAAAAAATAGAAATATTTCTCTTCTGAATTGTGACTTCGCTAAGATCGGAATAAAAATATTCAATCATTGTTATCGATATTGATTGATATGTCCCCTTCTATAACTGGTAAAAGGTACAACTTTCTTTTACGAAAAGCTGTACCAAAACTATTAACTTGATGACATTGTTCCTCAAGTAGACAGGAGAAAACGGAAAACCCCTTGGCAGGGAATTAGAGTCCCAAGCTCAAAAGCCCTGATTTGCTTACAAAACTGCTTTCTCGGAATGTTTGAAATTATCATGACAACTCCTTGCAATTCACGCTCTTTTACAGCCAGTCAAACACGTTGGAAGGCATCTCTCTTCTCGCCTTCAGTTTCTTCGGTCTGGGCAAGCTTCACTACCGCATCCCGATCCATGCTTCACACTCCTCTCACCGGTTTTCTGTCCGGCGAGGGATATCTTATCAGATGTGTGGGCGTGCATTCTCGACGTTTTTTGCGATTACCGCAGCTTTACCGTAAACATCAGGCGCTCCTGCTCATCGGTGAGCGGACGCTGCGCACGGTAGACCTGCGAGGATGGAAATGCGCCCTGGCTTTGCGGCGAGGGGTCCCAGCAGGGCACAAAAATCACCTCATCCGCCGCATGGCTGAGTTCAACCGTGCCGTCGCAGATCACGGAGCCGTCCTCCTCATTTACGCCCAGGCCGTCTGCGCAGGGCGTGGTCTCCCCATCTGGGATGAGCACAGCGAACGTCCAGCCGCCGTCATTGTCGATATATTCCTGCGCGGCGGACTTGCCATGGCCCTCTTTCCTGCGCACACTCAGCTTGTAATCCATGTAGGCGGATGTCACCGTCAGCGATGTCAGCGTCACCTCGTAATCCTCGTCCAGATCAATCGTCATCGGGAGATCGCACGTCAGCACATCTGCGCTTTCCATGGTGAAAACGGCGGTGGGCATGCCGACAAGGGAGAACGCGCCGCTGGCGACGAGCCTTTCGGCCATC
>JAUNWB010000381.1 GCA_030540535.1 Elusimicrobiales bacterium | reverse complement strand
AATGTACTGGAAGTAGCGGCAGCAGACGCTTCCATGCTGAAGGATCAGGAGGTATTCGCGCTGGGTGCTTCCGCAATGGGTGCTGAGGAGCTGGATGGTGAGATGGACAGCTTTGTCACTGAGGTAGAGAGCTTCGCGGCAGGCAAGAAGATCGCTCTGTTCGGTTCTTACGACTGGGGCGATGGAGAGTGGATGCGCAGCTGGGCAGAGCGCATGGAAAGCGCCGGCGCAGCCATCGTAGGCGGCGAGGGCCTGATCGCCAACCTGACACCGGATGATGAGGCGGTGGCAGCCTGCAAGGCGCTGGGCGCAGAGCTGGTGAAGTAAATTTGCTGAAGGGTATATAGATGATGAAAAACGGAAACCGTTTCCTTAAAGTGGTGAGGAGACGGTTTCCATTTTTGCTTTTTACAGGTTATTTCTTTTTTACAAGGCAGCGCTTTTTGAAGAAAGAGATGCCGTAGCATAGAATATGATCGTAATCATCCTCATATTCTTTCGCATACATCTGGGTGTTTATCTGATTAAGCGCTTCGGCGCAGTCGTTATCCATGTTCTTTGTTTGACGCTGCCGTATATCCGGCCCCGGCAAAAATACCGGCCAGAAATGCCGACGGGAATATTGAGTGGTATCATATGGACAGCTCCTTTCCCACATTTGATGCGTAAGGCAATAAAACGGAGAAAATCTTCGTATACGATTTATGATACCATGAGAAGGTGGCTTTTACAAGCGAGCAGAACAAAAATAAACCGTTTCCCAAGAGTAGTGGGAAACGGTTTATTTTTCGCTGAGGCTACTTTTTCAACTGTTCGGGCATGTCTGGCTCGTACATTTTGAAAATACATGGAGCAGTGGCGAATGTGATTGCAATGGCAGGCAGACAGGTTGCTGAAAGCTTTACCATTTTCTTCAGCCACAGAGATAATTTACTTTTGTTCATACTCTTTACCTCCTTGTAGATTACTGTTCTAAATAGAATATCATTTTTTGTAGGAAATGAAAAGAGTTTGTGCACGAATGATAAAGAAAAGGGCATGAATTAATGTTTGCAGATGAATTATAAAAGAGGGATAATAGATGAAGAACCAGATGAGCTGCGATACGCTTCGAGCAGGGGGATTTTGGTGGAGAAGGAGAGAATTTGTGTGTATGATGAGAATTGCAGTAGTGGAGAATGAAGAAATATATGTGGAAGAGCTCGTGGAGTTTATCCGCACATGGGAGAGGGAAAATGATTTAAAGGAAAAATGTGAGGTCCGCAGTTTTAAAAGCGGTGAGACATTTCTGGAAGATGATATTGACAGTTATTCCGCGGTCTTTATGGATATTCAATTAGATGGGACCTTGGACGGTATGAATGTGGCCAGGCAGATCCGCAGGCGTGGAGGAACGCAGATGATTTTCTTTTTGACAGCATACGATAATTATGTATTGGATGGATATGATGTGGACGCGTCCGGGTATCTTTTGAAGCCGGTGGAGTATGAAAAAATTGAGAAATGTATGAACAAGGTTTTACAGCGTACCAGGAAACGATATTTTGAACATGTCAGCAAAGGAAAAAGGTGTCTGATTCCATACGATGATATCCTGTATTTTCAATCTTCCCTGCACTATATTGAGATCAAAACCCTGGAC
>JAUNWB010000380.1 GCA_030540535.1 Elusimicrobiales bacterium | reverse complement strand
TCCTTTCGATGGGTGATGTTCGCGGTGTTCAACCCAGAGAGACAATCGCCCCTCTGGAGAGGGTCACTTGATCTCGTCGACGGGAATCACGGTGTCGTCCAGCTCCTTGCCCAGTTCCCTATACAGCTCCTGGCGGCTCTTCTTGTCTCCGTTCATCTCCTGCCAGGCATACTTGGCCACGTCGTAAGCCGCCTTGCGCGGCACCACGATCACGCCGTCGTGATCCGCCACGACCACGTCGCCGGGATAGATCGCCACGCCGCCCACCGCGATGGGGCAATCCTTTTCGATGTAGCGGATGCGCGCCTGGTCCATGCCCTGAGAGATGTGGTAGCTCCAAACGGGCATGCCTCCCTGCAGGATGACCTCGTCGGTATCGCGGATGCCGCCGCCGTTGATCAGGAAGCCCACGCAGCCCGCCTTCTGGGCCGACAGCGTGTTGTTGCTGCCCATCAGCCCCACGTCCACGCCCGCCAGGTCGATGCACATGAAGTCGCCGGGCTGGAGATCCTTCTGCCACGGGTCGGTGCAGATTTCGCGATAGTACATCGCGGACCACTTCGTGTACTCCTCGCCGCGGCACAGCGGCGCAGGCCCCTCGTAGGGAATGTAGCGCGCCGTGCGCGCAATGCCCACCGCGCGGGCCGGAAACAGCGGGCGAACGCGCCAATCCACGGTGCCATAGTGATGGTAGCCGCACCAATCCATGCCGTCGCGGACGTCGGTCACTCTGCAGGGTCGGAACAATTCGATCAGTTTTTTGTTCTCCTCAAGATAGGTCATGGAAGTATCTCCTTTCATTTTACGCATATCGCGTACTGTTGAAATCATTATACCGTTCATCTCAAGATATGTCTACTCATTATTTGTCCTTTTCTTATCTGTTTTTGTCGTGTTTGATCACATTGCGGATATTTTTCTGACGGTTATGATCATATGTCCATCTTATTTTGGGGAAATAATGCCACATATTTGCCAAGATTCGTTAATTTCCAGTCTCATTTTGGTGGCCGATCCTCCTCCCGCGACCGATCATTTTATGTCCAATATTTCTTATTTTTTGTTCTCATTTCCAAAAATCGTACATATTTTGAGTAATGTATGACAATTATTGAGTAATCGCGGAACATTTCTTAATTTATGGCTTTTCCCGATTTATCTATCTGCGGCGCGGAATTGGGCGTTCCGCCGCGAGCGAATGTCTTCACAGGGCGGCGGGCTTCGCGACCTTAAGATTCTGCGGCTTCCTCCGGTGTGCCTTGCGCCTTTTTTTGGATCAAGTCGCCCATTTGACCGCATCGCCGCCTGGCCACGCAAGCAAACGAAAAGCAGGCGCTCGAGTTTTCGAGCGCCTGCTCTTTACAGGAATAGGTCCGCGATTCAGGGATCATGGGATTTTGCTTGATTTTTCCAGGGGCAATCTCATTTAAAACGCGAATCCGCTTCAGCCTTCAATCTGGATCGGCGCCAAAATGGGCGTGGGACGGCCCGCGCAGAACACCTGGAGCACCAGGTGGTTGACCGGATCGACCCTCTCGCCCGCGCGGATCTCAAACTTCGCGGAGGCGGTCTCCACGAATTTGGAGTGCAGCGCCGGCGTAAACAGGTTCTTAGCGCAGACGACGCTCCAGCCCTCGGGCGTTAA
>JAUNWB010000379.1 GCA_030540535.1 Elusimicrobiales bacterium | reverse complement strand
ATTTTAAATTTGCCGAGCTGTTCTTCTTTGAATTTAATCTGCTCATCGCGGATGGAAGCCACTACGGCCGCAATTTCGGCTTTTTTGGCGTCTTTCTTTTTACCGGGTTTGAGCTTGTTATATTCGGCCACTAATTTTTCCACTTTTTCTTCGGTGGCTCTCATTTTGGCCTTATGCGCCTTGCGGGCTTTTTTAAATTCTTCCGCACGGGCGTCTTTTTTCATTTTCTGCTTGCCGGGCGTCGCAGCGGCGGCTTTGCCGTCTTTACGCATCGGGCAGTTGTCGCCTTTGCAGTCGCGCGGGCCTTCGGCAAAAGCCGGAGCGCACAACAAAGCAAGAAGCGAAGCAATCATCAGTTTTTTCATATCCCCTCCAAGTTTTAGAATTCCTGTTCAAACGCGTCCAAATCGTCCGCGAAAGCCAGGTACTCTTCGTCCAAATTTTCGCTCATATACGCAATTACTTCTTTTGCGTCCAGAACGGTTTTGTCCGGATGCAGGCCCGCCAGGACGACAAAAATGCCTAACCCCAACAGAGCGGTGCCTGCCAATGCCGGTTTCCAGCCGGCAAAAAACGATTTGCGGCGCGTGGTTTTGGCAAACAATTCTTCCACCACCGTTACGGGAGCCGCCGGCGCGGCCAGCGCTTCGTCCGTGCGGCGGATAAAAGCCAGTTCCGCCCGGCACGAAGGACAGCCGTCCAAATGCTTCTCAAACCCGGCCTTCCGTTCGCCGCTAAGCTCGTCGGATGCGTACAGCATCAAATCCTCGCAATACTTCATAGAATTACCTCTCGCGCGGCTTCTTCCTGCGCCGCCAAAATCCGCTGCATTTTTTTCACCGCCCGGTGGCAGTCCGCCAGCACGGTGCCCAGAGGGCGGTTTAACAATTCCGCTATTTCTTTAAAAGACAAATACTGGCGCAAGTAAATCATTTCGCGCTGGCGCTGCGGCAGTTCCAAAGCCGCGCGGCGTATTTCTTCTTCCGTTTCGCGCCCGGCCAATCCCTCCAGCGGGGAGGCTTCGCCGTCCGGCAGCGTGTCGTGTAAAAAAGCGTTGCCTTCTTCATCCGTCTGGTCAAGCGAAGAGAGTTTGTCCCGGTCTCTGAAAAAATTTAGCACCCGGTTGCGCGCCGTTAAAAACAGCCACGATTTAAACTTTCCCCGGGGTTCATATTTATCCGCGTGCTTAAACAGCGAGATAAACACTTCCTGAAACAAATCTCCGGCGGCGCCTTCATCCTGCACCATCGTCATAATATATTGGTACAGAGAGTTCTTGTAGCGGTACACAAGCTCTTCAAAGGCTTCGCCCGAACCGGATTTAAAGAGCAGGACGAGTTCGTCGTCCGTTCTTCCGTTCAATTTTGGATCCATATTCTTATAACCCCATTTCATCCTTTTTTATTGCAGGGCTCTTCCCGCCCCGCTTCTTTATATATAAAGCGTCCCCGGGCGGTGAAAGCGCATTATGTTCGCACCCGTCCGCCGCGCGTATAAAAATGATTCCCTTTTATACTGTACCAAACCAACGGGCAATCGGCGCGGGAAAAAAAGGATTATAAAAAATATAAAAAGTTTTTACATCCCGTTTAAAAAACTGGTATAATAAATGAGTAATATTTTT
The DNA here is from genome assembly GCA_030540535.1 of Elusimicrobiales bacterium. Classification (GTDB taxonomy): domain Bacteria; phylum Elusimicrobiota; class Elusimicrobia; order Elusimicrobiales; family Elusimicrobiaceae; genus Avelusimicrobium. Next base: position 22 of record JAUNWB010000379.1, on the reverse strand, counting down.
ACGGGCGCATTCATATATTCAA
>JAUNWB010000378.1 GCA_030540535.1 Elusimicrobiales bacterium | reverse complement strand
TGCCAATTTGTCTTGCATAGGTTCGCTGATAGTCATTGTCGGTTATTTTTGCAGTTTTTTGTATGTCGCGGAATTGAGAGAAAACTATTTCGCCTAATACTATGTCGGTGTTGCTTGTGCTGCTGACGTTATAATCACTCGTAGAATTGTCTAATAGTTTATAAAATTTTACGGCCTGATCGTAATTGGTTAAACATTCCCACCCTAATGCTTTATTGAGAATTTCTTCCTCATCCATCGTTTCTTCTTCGGGTGCGTGGTATTCGTAGTCTGGCATTATATTCTTTAATTCTTGTATCAAGTCCGCTTGCAGGTCTTTAAAATGGCCATACCGTTTCGCAGGATTTAGGGCCATACATTTGCGGATAATCCGCTCCGCATACCGGCTGCGGATTTCCTGCGGCTGGGAAAATTGGGCGTCTTGGTCGTCCATACGGGTTCCGGCCTTGGTGTAATAGGTCGGTTCCGTCGGGTTATACCCTTTGTTAAAAAGTTGGTACAGCACTACGCCAAAGGCGTAAATGTCGCTGCGGACGCTGAAATTCCCGTCCTTTACTTCGGGCGCGCGGTAGCCGCGCGTTCCGATAGCTTTCTTTGCGCTTAACCCCGCCAAACCGAAATCGCCTATTTTCAGCGTTCCGTCCGGCGTGATAAAAATGTTTTCCGGCTTGATGTCTTTATGCGCCTTCATCCCTTTTCCGTTCAAATACGTCATTCCTTCGCAAAACGCGATGGCCCATTTAAATCCCGTTTCAGGGGCTATCCCTTCCGCGCGGCGGTTGAATTCGTCTTTCAGCGTGTTCCCATGCGGACGGTCGTTCTCTTGGCCGCTTTTGGAGGCCACCAGTTCCATTACAATGTAATACTCATTTTCTTTGCGCCCCACCGTATGCGTATATACAATGTTGGGGTGCTTCCCCAGCTCCAGCGCAAAGGCCGCTTCCTGTTCAAAAAGCTGCCGCTTGTTTTCTTCCGGTTGGGCTTTTTTTAAGGCGTAAAGCTCGCCCGAGCGTTTGTCTTTGCAGAAGTAGACTTCTCCCATACCGCCGGCGGTATCGCCCAAAATTTCAAAGTAATCTTCAAATTGGGGCTGTATCGGTTCCGGTACATTGTATTGGTCATCATAATTGGTTAACGTTTCCATTTTATGGCTCCTTGAGCATATTGTATTGTACTAATTTTAAATTTAGGCGAAAGCGGCGTTTTGATAATTTAAGTAGTTGGAAAAATGCACCAAAAAACGGTTGGTATTCATCGTTTCCGCCCCGTAGGCTATGCAGCGCTGGCACAGTTCGCGGTCTTGGGTGATTACTTCCACGGGCTGATTGTAATTTTCCACCAAATCCGCCACCGTGTTTACAATCAAATCGTCGGCTTTTTTGTTTTCCGAAAACAGCACTTCCACCAATTCGTCCCCGTGCCAGACGTCGCGTTTCCCGCCGTCAAAATAGATTTCCACGCGGCAGTCATCTTCCCGCAGGAAACTCATCGCCCGCACCAAAAGGCTCGCCAGCTGTTGTTCCAAGGCAAAGTCAAAACGGGTGCTGTTTCCCATATAGAATTTTCTGATAATGTTGCTTCCGTCTAAAATTTTCGTTTTCATACCGTGCCTCCATCGCGCGCCGCAGCCGCCCGCAGCCGCAGCGG
>JAUNWB010000377.1 GCA_030540535.1 Elusimicrobiales bacterium | reverse complement strand
CGGTTTTTTTATTAAAGCCAACGAGGGCCTGGTTACGCACCCTGAAATTACGGCCAAAAACCAGGCGCGTTTTGTGGCCAAACAGCGTAAAAAACTGTTAAAAACCATTTCCGATTTAAATAAATGGGCCGCCAAAAGCCCGCATCAAATCCCGCTTATTCTGGCGTTTGACTACGAGGGCGGCACCGTTACTTCCCCCATGTATATGGGGCTTAAACAGATGCCTTCCAATATGCTGCTGGCCGCTTCGGGACGGGATGATATCGTGGCGGATATGTATGCCGCCCAGGCACGGGAAATTAAAGCCGTCGGCGGGAATGTATCATTCAGCCCGGTAACGGACGTCAATTCCAATCCGTTAAACCCGATTATCCAAACCCGTTCGTTCGGGGACAATGCCGCCGCCGTTGGTCATAACGCCGCCGTAGCCGTGCGCGCGCTTCAGGCAAACGGTGTGGCCGCGTTTAACAAACATTTCCCGGGGCACGGAGATACGTCGGTGGATTCCCACCGGGAAATGCCCGTTACCGCTTTGCCCGATGACGAACTTTGGCAAAAACACGTTTCCGCTTTTGTTCCGCCGGTTGACGCGGGCACGTATGGCATTATGGATTCGCACGTGGTGTATCCCGCACTGGACGAAGACAATCCGGCTTCTTTTTCCGCTAAAATCTTACGCAATTTATTACGCGGCAAAATGGGGTTTGACGGTGTCGTAGCGACAGACGGCCTGGATATGGGCGCGGTAAACGGCGTGGGGGTGGAAGATATGGTCCGCCGGGCGTACCAGGCGGGGAACGATATGCTTTTACTAAGCGCGCCTGCGGAAAAAATGAAAGATTCTTACAAATATCCCCGCCGCGCCGCCGATTTCGTGGAGAAAAACGTTTTTTCCGGCGCGGACGATGCTTTAACTCCGGAAGAAATCCGCACGTCTGCGGAGCGCATTTTGGCGCTTAAACAAAAATTGGGATTATTTGACGGCGTAACGACGGACCCGTCCGCCGAAACGGGTTTTGCTGCCGCCGCCCGCCGGGCCGCCGAAGCGGGGGTGACGCTGGTGCGGGATGAGCAAAATTTAGTGCCGCTTCCGGCGGAGATTAAAGAGGTTTGCGCCGTGATGTTTGCGGACGATATTTTCAGCGGCCAGGTAACGGCGTTTGGCGAGTATTTAACCGCGCGCGGCAAAACGTCCCGCACGGTTATTTTGCCCGTTTCTCCGTCGTCCGAAGATTTAAAAACCGCCGGGGAATGTATGCTCGGCGCGCATTTGGTGGCGGTGGGCACGTCCCGCGGAAGCGCCATGAACGCGGCCCAGCTGTCCGTGGTGCAGGAGTTGTTCCGCGCGGCGGAAGTGTCGGATAAAAAAGCGGTGCTGGTGTCTTTATTAAACCCGTATGAGATTCCGTTTTATCCGCAGGCGCGCACGGTGCTGGCGTTGTACGGGCCGACGGAGGATTCCGCCCGCACGGCCGCCAAAATTTTGATGGGGGATTTGCCCGCGCAGGGCAAACTGCCCGTCACCCTGCCGGCCTCTTCGTTATAAACGGGTTGCTGTCGGTTTTAATCCCCGGGCTTTTTAAACCCCGGGGATTTTTGTATGTTGTGAAAACCCCCAGCTAGGCTGGGGGTTCAATAAAGGTTATAC
>JAUNWB010000376.1 GCA_030540535.1 Elusimicrobiales bacterium | reverse complement strand
CCGTGCCCTGTGCGATTATCAGGCAAAGGAAAACAGTGTGCGGGACATTTCTCATCTGCTTTCGGCAAAGCCTGCCGAGGTGGCGGAGGCAGTGAAGCGCCTGCAGGGAGAGAATCAGCAGTGGAAGGAAAAGCTGACCCGAATGCAGAATCATTATCTGGAGAAGAAGCTGGAGGAGATTTCTCAGGATACGGAGCAGTATATCTTATTTGAGCAGGAAATGGATAAAAATGCGGCGCGCCGGTTTGTGGATGCGGGAATGCGCCGCTGCGGGAAGCTATGCGGCATTTTCCTGGGAACTGATGAAAATGGATATCAGTATACTTTTGGAAGCCAGACTTTGGAGCTGAAAGTGTTCTTGAAGGACTTTCACGAAAAGTTTTCGGGGAAGGGCGGCGGAAAGGGTGAGATGGTGCAGGGAACTGTTTCCGGAAGCGAGGCAGAGCTGAGAGCGTATCTGATGGAAATTCTGCATTAAAGGCGGCCGGCTTCTCAATACTGCAGCGCTTTCATACGGTCAGCGCAGCGGGTGCGCAGACCTGGCTGAACAGTACCTCCGGGGACAGTGATACGGACAGCAACTTCCCCAGGCTCACCCTATGCAAATGCAGGACTTTATGGTATAATCCCTTATTATGAAAAATTATATAGTATTTGACTTAGAATGGAACCAAAGCCCGCACGGCAAGGCAGATTCTGTAGAGGATTTTCCGTTTGAGATTATTGAGATCGGTGCGGTGAAGCTGGATGAACAATTTCATAAGGTTGATGAATTTCACCGCCTGATCCGTCCGCAGGTGTACAAGCAGATGCATTATGCGATTTCTGAGGTGACGCATATGGATATGGGTGAACTGCGGGATCACGGAGAGGCTTTCGAACTGGCGGCTCAGGAGTTCTTTGTGTGGAGCGGAGAGGAGCCGATATACTGTACCTGGGGCTCTATGGATCTTACGGAGCTGCAGCGGAATTTAAAGTATTTTGGGATGGAGAATCCGTTTCCAAAGCCGCTGTTTTACTATGACGTGCAGAAGCTGTACGGATTGTTCTACAGAGGCGGTGCAAAGCCATCGCTGGATGCGGCGGTGGAGGAGCTGAATCTGCTGGAGGACCGGCCTTTCCACCGGGCGCTGGATGATGCCTATTATACGGGCAAGGTGCTTGCTCACATGAGCAGGGAGCAGCAGATGGATATGGTAATGTCGTACAAATCCATTGATTATTACAGGCTTCCGGCTGCGCGGGAGGAAGAGATCCGCATAGTATTCCCGAACTATTCAAAATATGTGTCGCGGATTTTCAACTCGAAGGAAGATGCCATGCAGGTGCGCAGCGTGACAGAGATGAAATGTTATCGTTGCGGACGGGCTTTGCGCAAAAAGGTACGTTGGTTTACGCCGAACCAGAAGGTCTATTATGGTCTGGCGATCTGCCCTGAGCATGGTTATCTGAAAGGTAAGATCCGCATGAAGCGGGTAGACGATACGCGGGTATTTGCGGTGAAAACACTGAAGCTGACGGACGAGGAAGGCGCCGCGGGAATTGTAAAGCGCAAAGAGGAAGCGAAGAAACGGCGGACGGAACGGAATAAGGCAAAGAAACTGCGGGACAGAGAAACAAAAAAATCATAAGATGAAAACGAAAAAAATATAATA
>JAUNWB010000025.1 GCA_030540535.1 Elusimicrobiales bacterium | reverse complement strand
GTACCGCCAGCCGCTGGCCGGGGCATGAGTGCGTAGAAAAACCCGCTCAAAAAAACGGTTGGTAAAATTTTGCTTGTGTGACAAAAAGCGGCTTTGAAAGCCGCTTTTTGTTGTTTATTGAGAAGGTGATTCCGTTACAGTTCCCGGTTTTTGCCAGGGATATTTTTTATTTGCGCGTAAAAAAACTTGTTATAATAAAATACGAGGATTTTTGTTTATGACCGAACAACGTATCAATATCATGGAGCCGGAAGTAGCCGCGGCAAAACCCGCGGGTGCGGAAAAACCGCAGGTGGTATACGCGACGGTGACGGAACGTTTCGTCGCTTTGCTGATTGATTACGGCGTGGTGTTTATCCCCACGCAGCTGATTGCCGCGCTGGTGATTAAACTGTTGGGCCCCAACCTGGAATTGGGGGGCATTATCGCCATTTTGGCCGGTATTAACGGTGCGTTTATTTTGTACGAAACCATTTTATCCAGCGGCGACCGCGTGACCCTCGGCAAGAGCCTGGTGGGCATTGCCGTGGTAAAAAAAGATTTAAGCGGTCCGCTTTCCATCCCGCAGGCGTTTGTGCGCGCCGTTGGCTACTACATCAGCGCGGCGCTTTTTATGTGCGGATTTTTGGTGGCGTTTTTTGACGACCGCCACCGCGCCCTGCAGGATTTTTTAAGCGGCAGCGTGGTGGTGCAAATTCGCGAAAAATCGTGGGTGGAACGCACGGTCGTGCGGTTTTTTGGCGGCGTGCTTTTGGCCGCTTTTGCGTGGACGGCGTACTCGCAGTTTTTTGGCGGCGGGTCGCTGATTCAAAAGTATTACGTCGACCAGGCGCGCAAACACTTGGTAAAAATCGCGCTTTTGGAAGAAGCCCACTACACGCGTTATGGGCGGTATACCAACGATTTGCTGCGTTTATCTCTCCTGTCCGGGGACCCGGTTCAATTCCAGCGCGATACGCAAAAAGTGCTTTCGCCCAAAGGTTTTAAAATCGGCGTGAACGGGGAGCGGTACAAACTCAGCGCCGTGGCGCGGGACGAAAAAAAGACTGCCGTCTATTACGCTCCGGGCGAATAACATTTGGGTTCATAAAAAATCCTCCGCTTTGGCGGAGGATTTTTTTCGGTTATTTAGCCCCTGTAAACGAAGCGCATAATTCCCGGCCGGGCGCGGTATCGGACTGGCAGGTTACCGGCCCGCCGTCAAACGAGTAATACAGTGAATATAAAATATCCATTCCGTTCGAGCGCGCCTGCGCCGTTACGCCGCCCGGTTCCAGCACCAGTTCGTACCCTTTGCAGCTTAGCTTCTGCGGATTGATTTTTTTACATCCGTTGTATTCACCCTGCCATTCGCGCGGGTCTGCCCCCGGCACAGACGCATCCTTTTGCTGTTGGCGCGCGGCCTGGCCCAAAGATGTTAGTACGCGTGAAAGCTGGATGTGGCGTTCCGTACGCTGGTATTGCGGCAGCGCCACCAGCCCCAGGAGCATGGTTACAAACGCAATCGCCAGCAAAATGGAAACCACGGTAATCAGCGTGAGCGAGGCTTCTTCCGCTTCCTCTTCCTCGTCCAGGTCCGGGTTGAAGTCGGCGTTTTTGACGATGACCGCACTGTGGCTGACGCGGTCGTGCAGCGTCCGTTTTTTCTTGTCAAACGCGGCGATAAAAAAGCCGAAATAAAACGTAATGTTCGTAATCAGTTTTGATAAAATGCGCTCTGTGGCCTGCCAAAACGTCAGGCGGCGGCCGCGGCGGTCCACCACTTTGATGTTCATGATGATTTTGCCTAAACTCGCTTGCAGCGGCGAGCTTTCGAGCAGCGCATAATACAGCCAAATGATTACCAAAAGCACCAGCGGAACAGTGGCCCCGCTGAGCAGTTGGGACAGAATCCAAAAAATCACGGCAAATACGGCCGCATCAATTAAGAAAGCAAAAAAACGCTTCCACACACTTGCATACATAACGCACCCCCCTTTGGCGTAGTTGTATATAGATAGTATAGGCGCGGGGCAAAAAACGGCAAGGGTAAAAATAGAGTAGAAGGGGCGTCAGCGGCAGAGGGGTGTAGGGACGGCTCCGGCGGCTTTTAAAAGGTCGTTGGGGCTCATTTTTATTTGCAGGCCGCGGATGCCCGCGCTGATGTAAATGTAATCCCACAAAATACAGTCTTCGTGGATAAAGGTGGGAAAATGCTTTTTCATGCCCAGCGGGGAACAGCCTCCGCGGATGTAGCCCGTCAGCGGGAACAGTTCTTTGACGTGCAGCATTTCGCACGATTTGTTGCCGCTTGCGCGTGCGGCGGCTTTTAAATCCAGCTCCGCCGCCCCGGGAATAACGCACACAAAGAGCCCCGTTTTATCCCCGCGCAAAACGAGCGTTTTATATACTTGGTCGATGTTTTCGCCTAAGCTGGCGGCCACGTGCGCGGCGCTTAAATCTTCCTCGTCCACTTGATACGGGATGAGTTCGTACGGGATGTTGAGTTCGTCCAGCTGGCGTGCGGCGTTTGTTTTATGGATTTTTTCCTTCATACGTAAATTATAGAATTTTTGGTGCGTTGCGGCGCGGTTGTTTTTGGCACGCCACTAAAGGTCTGTTTGACTTTCCCCGGCAAGGGGTTGACCCGTTTTTTTTTTTTTGATAATATGGGCTGAGCGGGTTGATTTCTGAGGGGCTAAGTGTTATCCTAATAGAAAGCCTTTAAATCAACTTGCTAAGGAGTTTTTATGAAAAAAGGTTTTACTTTAATTGAGCTGTTGGTAGTTGTGTTAATCATCGGAATTTTGTCTTCGGTGGCGTTGCCGCAGTATACCAAAGCGGTGGAAAAAAGCCGCTGGACCGAAGCTATGACCAATGTAAGAAAATTGGGGGATGCGCTGGAAGTGTATAAGTTGGGCAGCAACGGCGCTTTGCCTGCCTCTATTGACGAATTGGATATTTCGGTAGGTACTCCGGCGGCCGATAATCCGCTTGCCAGTATGGCGGGTAAATTCCGTTATACGATTGGCGGGTCGGGCGATATTGTCGGAAATTGGCACGGACGAACTTCGGCGGATAAGAACTATCTGAATATTATTTATAATGCAAATGACCATTATATGTACTGCAAATTCCAATCCAAAACCACCAACTCCGTCGGATGGAGTGTTTGTGCCTCTTTAAGCAATAATTGCGCTGAAAAGGTAAATCCGGCGGGAACGAATTGCTCCTCTTTCTTTTGCTGTAAAATATAATATAAAACCGCTCCGGCGGCCATCGGCCGCCGGAGTTCGGGTTCATTAGCGCAGCGTTTATTTCTTTTTAACGGTTTTTTTCTTGGCGGACTTTTTAGCGTCCGCTTTTTTTGCGCCCGCGGCGGCCGGTTTGGGCTTGTCTTCTTTGCGTGCGGCCAGCGTAATGTTTTGCGCCGCCATAAACGCGTCCATTTCGTCCAGTTCCTTTTTAAGGTACTTGCCCGTATACGAGCCGGGGCACGCGGCCACTTCGCGCGGCGTGCCTTCGCAGACGATTTGGCCGCCTTTGTCACCGCCTTCGGGGCCGAGGTCAATCAGCCAGTCGGCCGTTTTGATAACGTCCAGGTTATGCTCGATAATCAGCACCGTGTTGCCTTTGTCGGCCAGGCCGTGAAGCACCTGTAAGAGTTTGTCGATATCGGCAAAGTGGAGGCCCGTGGTGGGTTCGTCCAAAATATAGAGCGTTTTGCCCGTGCCTTTGCGGGAAAGTTCGTCCGCCAATTTGACGCGCTGCGCTTCGCCGCCCGAAAGTGTGGTGGCCGCCTGGCCGAGTTTGATGTACCCGAGGCCCACGTCGTTAAGCGTTTTTAAATAGCGTTTGATTTTGGGAATCGCGTCAAAAAATTCGAGCGCCTGCGATACGCTCATATCCAGCACTTCGGCGATGTTTTTGCCTTTGAATTTTACCTGCAGCGTGTCCTCGTTAAAGCGGTTGCCGTGGCATTCTTCGCATTTGACGTAAATGTCGGGCAGAAACTGCATCTGGATTTTTAAAATCCCGTCGCCCTGGCATTTTTCGCACCGTCCGCCTTTAACGTTAAACGAAAACCGCCCGGGTTTATAACCGCGCCGTTTGGCTTCGGGCATTTCGGCGAACAAATCGCGAATGTGCGAAAATACGCCCGTATACGTGGCCGGGTTGCTGCGCGGCGTTTTGCCGATGGGGCTTTGGTCGACGATAATCACTTTGTCGATATTGTCGAGGCCCGTGATGATTTTATGTTCGCCCGGCGCGTCTTTGGCGTTGTAAAATTTCCGTGCCAAGGCGCGGTACAAAATTTGGTGGATGAGCGTACTCTTGCCCGAGCCGGATACGCCCGTTACGCACACGAATTTGCCAAGCGGGATTTTAACGTCGATATCCTTTAAGTTAAACTGTTTGGCACCCTGGATTTCCAGGTATTTGCCGCTCCCCTTGCGCGGCATGGCGGGGGGGAGAATCATCTTCCGTCCGTTTAGGTACGACGCGGTGAGCGAGTTCTTGTCTTTTAAAAAGTCCGCCGTGTTTTCCGCCGCCACGATGTTGCCCCCGTATTCACCCGCCGCGGGGCCGAGTTCCACCACGTAATCGGCCGCCAGGATGGTGTCTTTGTCGTGTTCGACGATGATAAGCGTGTTGTCCAAATCCCGCAGGTTTTTGAGGGTTTCAATCAGGCGGTCGTTGTCGCGCGAGTGAAGGCCGATGGTCGGTTCGTCCAGCACGTACAGTACGCCCGTTAAGCCGGAGCCGATTTGCGTGGCCAGGTGGATACGCTGGGCTTCGCCGCCGGATAAAGTTTGGCTCATGCGGTTAAGCGTTAAGTAACTAAGGCCCACGCTGTTTAAAAAGCCCAGACGCGCGTTAATTTCTTTTAGCACGTCTTTGGCGATGATTTTTTCGCGGTCGGTTAACTGTAATTGTTTGAAAAATTCCACCGCCGCCGATACCTGCATGGCCGTAATTTCGTTGATATTTTTGCCCGCCACGCGTACGGCCAGCGCTTCGGGTTTTAGGCGCGCGCCGCGGCAGACGGGACAGGTGACTTCGTGCATGAAGCGGTTGTAGACTTCTTCTTTCACAAAATCGCTTTCGCTTTCGGAATGACGTCTTTGCAGGTTGGTGATTACGCCTTCAAACTCCTGTTCTCCGCCGGAAATGAGCGACGTGTAACTTGCGCCGCCCGTGCCGTAGAGCAGTAAATCGCGCTGCGCTTTGGGCAGTTCCCGCCACGGCGTATTCATATTGATTTTGTTGCGGCGGCAGACCTGGCGCAGAATATCGTAATAGTATTCGCTCCATGAGTTTTTCCAGCGGTGGGTTCGGGTGGTGACCGGGTTATCCCACGCGGCGATGGCGCCTTCGTTAATGGAAATCGTCGGATTCGGCACGACGAGGTTTTCCGCCACTTCGATTTTAACGCCTAACCCGTTACATTCCGGGCACGCCCCGTAAGGCGAATTGAACGAAAATAAGCGGGGTTCCAGTTCGCTAAACCCAATCCCGCAGTGAGCGCAGGCGTTGCTTTCGCTGTACGTAAAATCGACGGGATTTTTATCAACCGTTTCCAAAATATGCACCAGACCCTGCGCGTATTTTAACGCGGCTTCCAAACTTTCCACCAAGCGTTCGCGGTCAAATTCATCCACGTAAATTTCGTCCACCACCAGTTCGATGGTGTGTTTTTTATAGCGTTCCAATGTGGGGGTATGGTCCAGCGAAATAATTTCGCCGTTCACGCGCGCTTTGACGTAGCCCTCTTTTTTAAACTTGGCGAAAAGTTCCTCGTACGTGCCCGCGCGGCCCCGTACAACAGGGGCTAAAATATAGAGCGTTTTGTCCGCAAATTTTTTCAAAATATCCTGCGCGATGCCCTGTACGCTCCACGCTTCCACTTCGCGCCCGCATTGGGGACAGTGGCGGTGCCCTACGCGCGCAAACAACAAGCGCAGGTAATCGTAAATTTCCGTAACGGTGGCTACCGTGGAGCGCGGATTTTTGGATGGGTTGCGCTGTTCAATAGAAATGGCGGGGGATAAACCCTCGATATGTTCCACGTCCGGCTTTTCCATTAAATCCAAAAACTGGCGCGCATAGGCGGACATGCTTTCCACATATCTGCGCTGGCCTTCGGCGTAAATAGTGTCGAACGCCAGCGAACTTTTGCCGGAGCCGGAAAGCCCCGTTACTACCACCATTTTGTCTTTGGGAAGTTCTACGGTAATGTTTTTTAAATTGTGGCCCTTGGCCCCGATGACTTTAATGCTCTTCATAAATTTAACCTTTCTGAGGAAACGAACACCCACGCGGGTATGGCTGGAGCGCGGGTGTTTTTTATATAAATAAATTATATAATTTATATAACTTATTTTCCCGGAGTAGGCGCGTGAAAAAACCGCTTAAATATTTATTTTATTCGCTCGGTGTTATTCTTTCCATAGGCGTTATCGCCTTTATGGTGTACCAGGCCAAAGACAGTTTTGTAAAAATTTGGCAGAGCGTACAGACCGGGTTTTTGTTCCTTTCCATTCTTTCTTCCGCTTTGATTTACGTGGCGATGGGGCTTAGCCTGTATGAAGTACTGCGCGTGATGGGCCGCCGCATAAGCAAAGGCGCGGCCATTGGTATTGCGCTGGTTTCTACGACGGTAAATTATGTGGTGTCCTCGTTCGGCGCAAGCGGGTTTGCCCTGCGCGCACATCTTTTAAACCGCCGCCGCGTGCCGTTCGGCACATGCGTAACGGCCAGTATCGTAATTACCGTTCTCTTGTATTTTGTGCTGGCCATTATCATTTTGCAGGGCTCTGTGCTGATGCTTTTTAACTCGTCGGCCACCACCATGCAGCTGCTAAAAAACTTCTCGCTTATTTTGGTGATGTGCGCCGTGTGCGTGGTGGTAACCGCATTTTTGTTTAACGATGAATGGCGTTCCAAATGGCTGCGCAAAACGTTCCGTTTAATGAATAAAGTGCTGTATCACGTGTTCCGTGCGTTAATCCCCAAAGGGAAATACGACGATTTTATGGACCAGCTGGACGAAGGTATCGACCTTATCCATAAAAAGAAAAACAAAATGACGGGTGCGATTGTATACGTCTGCGCCGACTGGCTGTTTACGATTTTGGTTTTGTATTTTGCGTTCCGCGCCGTGGGCGTACATATTTCTTCCGGCGTGCTGGTGGCCGGGTTTGCCGTCGGCATGGTGACGACTCTTATCCCGCTGCTCCCCGGCGGCCTGGGGGCCATGGAACTGGCCATGACGGCCGTTTACGCCCAAATGGGCATCGACTGGGACGCCGCTTTAATGGCCACGCTTATTTACCGCGTGGTGTATTACATTTTGCCCGGAATCGTGAGCATTTTTATTTATTGGGGCTTGCAGCTTTCGTCTTCTCCCGTCAAGCCTAAACGCCCGAAAGGATCCTTGCATGAAAGAAAGAATTAACGAACTGGTACCCAAAACCAGCCCTTCCAGCTTTATCCATAAAACCGCCGTTATCATCGGGGACGTAACCGTCGGGGACAATGTGTCCGTCTGGCCCTGTGCCGTTTTGCGCGGGGATATCGCGTCCATTTCCGTGGGGGAAAACTCCAACATTCAGGAAAACGCGTGCGTGCATGTTAATTACGGCTGTCCGGCCGTTATCGGCAAGGGCGTAAGCGTCGGGCACGGTGCGGTGGTGCATGGGAGCAAAATCGGCGACAACTGCTTAATCGGTATGAACGCCGTGGTGATGGAAAGCGAAATCGGCCCCAACTGTATTATCGGTGCGGGCGCGGTTGTTCCGGCGGGGAAAAGCATTCCCGCGGGTTCTTTGGTGATGGGCGTTCCCGCCAAGGTGGTGCGCCAGCTGGAAGAAGACGAAGTAAACGGCATTATTAAAAATGCGCGCGAATACGCGTCCGCCGTGCGCCTGTACAAAGACCATTGTGAAGAAATTTAATATGAAAAAAGTGGTGCTGATTGAAGATTCCAAAGTACTCGGCCAGGCTCTTTCCGGCGCGTTAAAAGTGGAAGGGGTGGAAGTGTTTTGGGCCGAAAACGGCGTGGCGGGCGTGAGCCTTGCCAAACAGGTGAAGCCTGACCTTATTCTGCTTGATTTAATGCTGCCCAAACTCAGCGGTTTTGACGTGTGCAAACTGTTAAAAACCGACAACGCCACCTGGCGGATTCCCATTGTAATTATGTCCACGCTGTCGGACCCGGAATCGCGCGACCGCGCCATGGAAGCCGGAGCCGACCACTTTATCCCCAAACCGTACGACCTGGCCTCTACGATGGCGGAAATTAAAAAACATTTAAAATTATAAGGAGAGTTCCATGCCTTCAGCCAAAAAAACGACGAAAACCTCCGCCCCCAAACTGGATTTGGCGGAAATTGAAGTTTTGTTAGAAGATAACCGCCCCTCGGACGCGCTTAAAAAATTAACCGCCGCGCGCACGAAAAACGCTTCCGCCTGGTTTTTGACCGGCGAAGCGCAGCGGCAGCTCGGCTCGTTTGAAGATGCCCTTAAAAGCTACGCCAAGGCGTTGGGCGTGGCCGAAGAAGCCGAAACGCGCATGGACGTACTTTTAGCTATGGCCGCCTGCTACCGCACGCTCGGGCACTCTTCCGCCGCGTACGAACTGGCCGAAGACGCGTTAAAAATGGCGCAGGAACTGGAATATGACGAATTTATCGTGCGCGCCATGCAGGAAATGGGGATGGCGCTGCGCGCATGGGGCCGCCTGGAAGAAGCCCTCGATTTATTGGACGCAGTTTTATCCGCCTATACCCAGCAGAAAGATTATGCCGGTATGAGTTTTATTTGTTGGGCCAAAGGCGGCATTTTCCGCCTGCAGGGGCATTTTGAAGAAGGCATCGCCCAGTTTAAAAAAGCCATTACCCTGGCCAAAAAAGCGGGGGACGACATCAGCGTGGCCTACGGACACTGCGGCCTGGCCGGTATCAGCCGCATTTGCGGAAAAATCGACGACTGCGTGAAAAATTATCAGTTGGCGGAAAAAATCTTCCGCAAAAGCGAAGATTTATTCGGCAAGGCTTATACCAACTGCGGAATGGCCAACGGCTTGCGCCAGCAAGGCAAGTACGACGTGGCGCTTCGCCATTATAACGTGGCCGACAAATTATATTCCGCCATTAACGATACGGTGGACCTCGGGTTTGTGAAATGGGGCCGCGCGGATATTTTAAAACGCAAAAATAAAATGGCCGCCGCGCTTAAAGATTTGGAAGAAGCCAAAGCCTTATTTGATAATTCCGACGAAACCCGCGGACAGATTTTGACCAAACTGTCCCTAGCGCAGGTATTGTACGCCATGGGCCGCACGGAAGAAGCCGAGGAATTGTACGACGCGGGCGTTAAACAGGCGCGCGCCGAAGGCTTGCACACGTATTTGGAAAGCTATACTTGATACGGTTATATATAAGGTTTAACGAATGTTACAGCCCCGGAATTTTCGCCGGGGCTGTTTTTTGCCGTGGTCATTTTGCATGTTTATAAAATCTGCTGGATTGTTTTTTTACCCGCCCTTCGTCTTGTTTATAAAAAGTGTCCGTCTTTGGTGTTTGGCAGGCCTTTATCCTGTTTATAAAACGTCTCAAGGCGGAGAATCTGTCATTCTGAACTTGTTTCAGAATCCAATAAGATGAGGATTTGCTTTATAAACGACCTGGATCCCGGATCCATGTCCGGGATGACGGCAAGGACTCTCCAGGCCTATTCTCTTTAGTCTTCTTTATTCGTAATTTTGCGTCTTGTTCCAAACAGTGTGGCCTAAACTAATCAGAAGAGCGCGGACAAGTTGCCTGCCCCCGGCAAGGGGGTTGACTCGTTTTTTTTTTTTTGATACAGTGGGGATTATTACGTCCATATATCCCCGTATTGCCT
>JAUNWB010000024.1 GCA_030540535.1 Elusimicrobiales bacterium | reverse complement strand
AATTCCTCCGCCGGAAGTTGGTAAGCGGGGTTTTGGGCGTAATCGGTTACGTCCATATACACGCCGCGTTTTTTACCCGGTTCAAATGGTTTGTTCATAAAATTAACGCCCTATTGGGCGGCCTCCTCTACTCCGTTCTGCGCCGCCGTTAAGGCCAGGCGGAAGACGTTTTCCACGTCGCGCTTGCAGACCACTTCCACGTTGGAATGAATGTTGCGCGTAGGAATGGAAAGCCCGCAGGTGGGTACGCCCGTTTTGGACAGGTGCACCGCTCCCGCGTCGTTACCGCCGCGCGGCGCCACACGCACCTGACGGCGGATATTATGTTTATCACAAAGTTGTTTTAAGGCGTCAAACAGCCAGGCGGGCGTAATGGTGCAGGAATCAATCGCCGTAATTCCCGCGCCGCCGCCAAGCACGGTAATATAATCCTGCGGGGCTACGCCGGGAATGTCCGCCGCGCCCGTGGTGTCCAGGCACAAAGCGAGGTCCGCGTCGATGCCGTAGGCCGCCGTCTTCGCGCCGCGCAGGCCGACTTCTTCCTGCACGGTAAATACGGCGTAGACGTCATAAAAAGGATCTTTTAATGCGCGTACGACTTCCGCCAGCACGAATGCGCCGGCGCGGTTGTCAAGCGCTTTAGCGGAAATGCGGTCGTCGCCAAATTCGGCATATTCGCGGTCCAGCACCGCCCAGTCGCCGGGTTCTACGCGTTTTTTAACTTCTTCGGCGGGCAGACCTAAATCGATAAAAAGTTCTTTGACCCCCAAAGCGCGGCCGCGGTCGGCCTCCGTCGTAATATGGGCGGGTTTTACGCCGATAACGCCCAAGAGTTCGCCCTGCGCCGTCTGCACGCGCACCCGCTGCGCCAGCAGCGTGCGGGGGTCAATCCCCCCCACCGTAATAAACCGTGCAAATCCGCGGTCGTCCACGTGGTGAATCATCAGCCCCACTTCGTCCATGTGCGCGCAAAACAACAGTTTTTTGCCGCTGGTGCCTTTTTTCAGCACAATCAGGTTGCCCAGCGCGTCGGTACGCATTTCGTCCGCATGAGGAGCAAGCAACGTTTTAAGGTAGTTCCGCACTGAGCCTTCGCGGCCGGAAACGCCGGGCAGAGCGGTTAAGGTTTTAAGAATAGAAAAATCGGGTTTATAAGTCATTATTACTCACTAAAAGACATTAAAGGTAAGTACATTATACGCCAAAAGCCCTTTTTTTGCAAGGAATTTTAGACGGAAAAACTCCGTTTCGCCCAAAAGAGGGTTCACGGCGGCTAAAAAAATTGTAAAATGTTGGGGACAGATATATTTTTTTAGGAGGCTGTACATGACCGTTTCTTATAAAGAACTTGGCTTGGTAAACACCCGCCAAATGTTCAAAGACGCTATGGCCGGCGGTTACGCCATCCCGGCTTACAACTTTAACAATATGGAACAACTGCAGGCGATCGTCACCGCGTGCGTGCAGACCGGCTCCCCGGTAATCCTGCAGGTTTCCAGCGGCGCGCGCAAATACGCCAACGCCACCTTGCTGCGCTGGATGGCCCGCGGCGCGGTTGAAATGATGAAAGAACTCGGAAAACCGGTTCCCCTGTGCCTGCACTTGGACCACGGCGATTCTTTCGAACTGTGCAAAGACTGCATCGACAACGGTTTCTCCTCCGTAATGATTGACGGCTCCCACCTGCCGTACGAAGAAAACGTCGCGCTCACCAAAAAAGTGGTGGAATACGCGCACGCCCACGATGTGACCGTGGAAGGCGAACTGGGCGTTTTGGCCGGTATTGAAGACGAAGTTTCCGCCGAACACCACACCTATACCGACCCCGCCCAAGTGGAAGATTTCGTAACCCGCACCGGCGTGGATTCTTTGGCCATCTCCATCGGCACCTCTCACGGCGCTTACAAATTTAAAGTAAAACCCGGCGAAAAATTGCCCGAACTCCGCTTCGACATTTTGGAAGAAGTTTCCAAACGCTTGCCCGGCTTCCCGATTGTACTGCACGGTTCCTCCAGCGTTCCGCAGTGGGCCGTCAAACAAATCAACGAATACGGCGGCAAAATTGAAGACGCTGCCGGCGTGCCGGAAGAACAGCTGCGCAAAGCCGCCAAAATGGCTGTGTGCAAAATCAACGTGGACTCCGACGGCCGCCTGGTGATGACCGCCACCATCCGCAAAATTTTCGCCACCAAACCCAGCGAATTTGACCCGCGCAAATACCTGGGCCCGGCCCGCGAAGAACTTATCAAAATGTATGCCGAAAAGAACCAGAACGTATTCGGTTCCGCCGGCGTTATTAAATAAGTTTACAATCTGACAAAAAACAGCCTCTTTCATTACGAAAGAGGCTGTTTTCACATAAACACACACTATAAGGCGTACAAAGCAGTGCCCACATTGTCAGTCCATGTTTTACGGGGTGCTGAAAAGACTCGTTGACAATAATCTCCGGCAGGCCTGCCAAATACAAGACCAAGCCCTATCCGTTCGGCACAGTACAGGGTGGGACGTAAAGAAGGCTCAGAAGCGCGTTGTATCAAATACACCCAACCGGCCCCTTTATAGGCTCCCGTTAAACGCCCCATATAAATGGCGGACATATCATTATCGTCATATAACTGCAGACTCCAATCCCCGTTGGAACGTGTATCTTTTACGGTCCAATCCCCCGCCCGCCAGGTTTCTCTCCCGGTCCAGGGAAGTTCCACATCCAGCTGGTCAAACCCGGTGGCATACGAGCCATTAGCCAAATAATATGTTTGCTGGGCCTGCGCAAAAGATTTCAACAAGGCAAGCGGCTGCGCCGCACGGGATTTTTCCACGACTTTTTGGTACTGCGGCAACGCGACAGCGGATAAAATGCCGATGATTAAGACGACAACTAATAACTCAATAAGCGTAAAGCCTTTCATATTGTTTCTCCTAGCTATAAGTGTCATTCCGTAAGGTCTCTATACGGAATCTCTTCCTTATTGAAAACAACAGATCCCGTATTACAACCTTACGGGATGACAGCGTTATTGGATGTATCCCCAGTTTATCAAAAAAAAAAACGGGTCAAGCCCTGTTGGCTTGGTCCGTTTTTAGCAACATTGGCAAATTTTTATTACGGTAAAACCTCAAAACGCACTTCTTGCGTTCCGCCCCCACACGTTACGGCCAGGCTGTGCTTTCCGACGGCAAGAGGCCACCACGTTTCGCAGGAGCGGGAAGATAAGGCTTTGCCGTCCAGCGTCCACCGGCAGACATTCGCCGCGCAAACGGCCGAAAATTTAATTTGCTGGGAAGCGGCGGGAAGGGAAGGGTCCCACTTGAACACGTCGCCGGGCGCGGGAGAAACAATTTGCAGGGCAGGAGCGGCCAAAATGTGTTTTCCGTCGCACAGGGCGGGCATTTTATCCGTCAAAAAGACTTCTTCTTTGGTATGTTTGCACGCAGGCCCGGCCAACAGGCCGCTTTGGGTACATGCCAGCGCGCGCGTAATGCCGGACGGCGTTTTGAACGGGGCGGAGGGATATTTTTCGTTTAAATAAACAGCCAAATCGTGCATAATCGGCCCCGCCCCCGTTATGCCGGACACTTTTTGCATGGGGGACGCGTCAAAATTCCCCACCCACACGCCGATTGTCCAACGCGGCGTGTAGGCCAGCGTAAAATTATCTTTATAATCTTTGGACGTCCCCGTTTTGGCGGCCAGTTCGAACGGAACGGACAGCGGCGAATTGAGGCCGAACGCAGGCGCGCGGGCGTTGTTGTCCTTTAAAATATCCGTCACCAAATAGGCGGTATTTTCGTCTAACACGCGCCCCTCTTTGCCGGGCAGTATAAGGCTGGGAGATAAAGCCAACACCACCGGGCGGTATACGCCGCCGCGCGCCAACGTGGCGTACGCATTGGTTAAATCCAACAGCCGCACCTCGCCGTTGCCCAAGGCAAGGCCGAGGCCGTAAAAATCAGCGGGTTTATTTAACGTGGTAAGGCCCAACGAACGCAATAACGACAGGAGCGCGGGCGCGCCCGTTTTTTCGGCCGCTTTGACGGCGGGAATGTTATACGAACTGGCCAGCGCGGAGCGGGCGGAAACGAGCCCGTGGAAACTTTCGTCGTAATTGCGCGGGCGGAAACCGCCTTCAAAAAACGTATCTTCGTCCGACAGTAAAGAAGCGGGCGTCAAAAGCCCCTTTCCAAACGCCAGCGCATACGCAAACGGTTTCAAGGCCGACCCCGGCTGGCGTAAAGCGCGCGCACCGTCCACCTGTCCATGGTGGATTTCGTTATAAAAATCGGCCGACCCCACATACGCCAGCACCGCGCCCGTCGCGTTTTCCAGCACCACCACGGCAGCGTTGGTGACGTTTTCGTCCTTCATGCGGGAAACGTAATTTTTAATAAGCCCCTCGGCATACAGCTGGAGTTCCCGGTCCAGCGTGGACGTTACGTCCGACGCGCCTTCCGGGATAAGCGGTTTTAACAGCCGCGTAAAATGCGGTGCGTCAAACGGACGCGCCTGCGCGCGCAGTTCCACAGGCTCGCTGACGGCCAACTCGTACATTTCTTTATCGATGAAGCCTTCGTCCAGCATGCGCTTTAAAACGTATTTTTGGCGTTTTTGCGCGCGGGGAAAATGTTTTAACGGGTTATAATAGGTGGGCGATTTGGCAAGCCCCGCCAAAAACGCGGCCTGCGCCAAAGACAAATCCGCCGCGTTTACCCCAAAATAAAATTGCGACGCGGCCTCCGCCCCCTGGGTTAAATTGCCCAGTTCCAAGAGGTTAAAGTATTCGTTTAAAATTTCTTCTTTGGAAAGTTTGCGCTCCAAAATAAGCGCGTCCCACGCTTCGCCCGCTTTGCCCCACAGCGTTTTGGGCCGCGGCTCCACCGCGCGCACAAGCTGCTGGGTAATGGTAGACGCGCCGGACACCACGCGCCCGCCCGAAGCGTTCTGCCACGCGGCGCGCAAAACGGCTTTTGCATCCACCCCCGCATGCGAAAAGAAGCGTTTATCCTCCGCCGCCACGGCGGCCGCAATCAGCCACGGGGAAATTTCGGACAGGGTAACGGGGCGGTAATACGTTTCGTTTTCCGACAAAAAACCGCGCACGGACGCGCCGCGGCGGTCGTAAATTTGTTTGGACGGCGTTAACGAAAACGCTTCCCCCCCGCCGATAACCAGGCAGAGGAGAAGCGTTATAATAAATTTCCGTCCCGACTTACGCATTATTTAATAACAAGCGTTTCCGTCGTATTGCGGCCGAAAACGGCGGGTTCGTACATTTGGCTCGCCCACGCGCACGGCCACGCAAACGTGCCGGACGTAAGCGCGGACACCACATACGAATACGTATGCGTTCCGGCGGGCAGATAGTCGGCAAACGCGGCGATGCGGTCGTCGTATTTTTCGTTGCGCTCAAAGGCGTAATCATCCGAACCGTTGTCCGTTACGGCGATATCTGCAGATTCCGTCGCCAGCGCGGAATTGACGATTTCAAATCCGGCGGGCACAAAGTCTTCCGCCACCACAAAATGGCGTGCGGCTGCGTTTTTAACGGTCAGCGTTACTTTGTAGCGTTCGCCCGCGCGCACGGTTTGTACGGGTTTGCCGTCGAGCGCGGTCAGCTCGCGGGAAATTTCAAAACCTGCGTTTACAGGCGTTTCGTACGAAAGCGGCTCGTACACCTGGCCGAGCGTATAGTAGAGTGTACCCGCGCCCGTTTTGCCAAAGGTTACGCGCGTTTCCGTGCCCTGTCCGTACGCTTGCGCAAACGGAACAGAGCCGTTTTTGGCTTCAGCCGAGCGGCCTTTAAAGGTTTGTTCAAACGCGGTTTTCGCGCCCAGTTTAACGGCGGCCGCAAAATCCGGCTCCGCGCTTTCCTTCGCCTGATAATAGGTATTGAGCGCAGTGAACACGGCGGCGTTGTCGCTCGTGTTATTCCAGTGGCCCTGCGCGTTTAACTGGCGGATGAGCCAGGACGCGCTTTCAAAGGATTGTTCAAAATTCTGCTTGGCAAACAACAGCGCGTCCAGCGCGAGCGCGGTGGTTTTGACGCTGCCCATGTGCAGCCACGGCATTTCTTCGGACGCGTCAAAATACACGGCCTGCGGCGTATAGACGGCTTTATTTAAAAGCCCCTGCGCAAGCGCGCCTTTTTGCGCCTGGGAGCGTTCCAGCACCTGCGCGGCTTTCAACAAGTATGCCTGCGCGGAAAGCGGCAGGGAAGCGCGCTTGGCGTAAAGCGTACTAAACGAAGCGGATACGTTTTCCCCGTACAACGCCAGCACATAGGTGATATACGCGCGGGCCGTTTCCGTTTCCGCCACGGAATACGTATAGGCGCGGCGGGTGTTTTTATTAAACGCCCCGGCCAGCCACTTGGCGGCTTTTTCAAGCGATTTGGTCTGCACGTTGTACCCGGCCCGTTTGGCCAAGTAGTTTACTTCCAACGCGTACGCGGTGACGTACGGGTCCGGGCGGGATTCTTTCCAGTAGCCGAAACCACCGGAAGCGGATTGGTATTCCGGCAGACGGTCCAGGATTTCCTGCGCGCGTTTTTTAAGGTCTTTCACGTCGCCCAGGTTGAAATCTTCCACCAGCTTCGCCCCCGTAATAACCGGGAGCGCTTTGGACATTTGCTGTTCCAAACAGTCGTACGGATACGTCATCAAATAGACCATGGAACCTTTCAAATTAATAAGCGCGGTGGACGCGAGCGAGAACGTAATCTGGTTATCCGCCTGCGCGTTTAAGTTGCCGGGCTTATCCAAAAGTTCTTCTTTCTCTCCGTCCGTGGACGAATACAAGGCGAGCGTCTGTTTTTTCTCCACAGGGAGAACCGTTAATTTGGCGAGTACGCCGTCGGACGATTTTTTGCCGTTCACGGCAAACGCCACTTCGGCTTCGCCGTTTTCCGCGGCTTCGCACGCCCACGTTACTTCTTTGGCGCCGCCGAGCGGCACGGTAACGGTTTGTTCCGCCGGGCCCGTCAGTTTAAGCGCGCCTTTGGCGGCGGCCGATACGGTCAGTTCGCCTGTTTTGTCTTCGTAATTGTACACCACCGCACCGCAGGAGAATTTATCCCCTTTGCGCGCAAAGCGCGGCAGGTTGGAAGTAACCATCACGGGCTTGGAAACTTTAACGGAAGACTCGCCCGCGCCGAACTCGTCCGCCGTTACGGCAACCGCCATAATGCGGAATTTGGTCAGGTTGTCGGGCAGTTTAAATTTCACTTCCGCGCGGCCCTTTTTATCCGTTTGAACGGCCGCGTTAAAATAAGGCGTAAACGAGAAATTATTTCTCAAATCCGTACCGCCCAGTTTGGCTTCGCTGCCGCCTCCGCCGCCGCGGTTTTCGCCTTTTTCGCCAAAGTTGCGCTGGCCCACCACGTAAACGCGGTTATCCATCGTAAATACGGATACGGGGCGCGAACCGTAAAAATAGCTGAACAGGTCCGGCGTTTGGTAACCCGTCAACGCCAAAATGCCTTCGTCCACCACCATTACCGCCACTTCGGAGGGAACGGCTTTTCCGCCCGCTTTGGCGGTCAGTTTTAAGGTGACTTCCTGGCCGGGCTGATAGGCTTCTTTATTCGGTTTAACCGTTACGGCAATACGTTTGCTTGCGGGCTCCACATTCAAATTGACGTAGCCGACTTTGCCCTGCGGCTTGCCTAAATCGAGCCCTTTGGCGTCCACCGGCGCGCCCGTGCGGCCGCGCACCAGGGTAACACCCATGTACACATTGGGCAGATAGTCCGCTTTTATCGGCACTTCGATATAGTCCGCGCCGCCTTTGACGGCCGTCGTCCACGCGTCTAAAATACCTTCGCGTTCCACGGTAACGAGCGCGAGCGCGTTTTCATACGGAGATTCCACGCTGATACGCGCTTTTTTGCCGGGTTTATAAGAATTTTTATCCTGCTTTAAAACCAACAGGTCGTCATCCGTCTGCCGCCAATACGCCTGGCCTTCGCCGTATACCATTACGTTAAATCCGCCCAGCACTTTGCGGCCGGACGCGTCGGAAGACGTAAGCGTTACGTAATAGTTGCCGGCTTCGGCGGGCGTAAACGCAAATTTTGCGCCCTTTTCCCCCACTTCCAGGGTTTGGGCGGGCAGTTCGGTGATTTGTTTTTCGCTGACCCATTCCAGGCGGCCGGACAAGCCCGTTTTGCGTACGCTGTACCATTGTTCCTTGCGGATGTTGGCTACCACGGACGCGGACACGCGTTTGCCCTGCGGCGTAACGGCCACCACATCGGCCTCCACGGGTTTGTTTTGTTCGGCGTGTTCCGTTAAAACTTTCGCCCCCAGATAGAAGTCCGCCGGGTGCACCATGACGGACGTGCGGGCAAAAAGTTCCTGCCGCGCGGGCGACTGGACGCCCAGTTCCGCATACACGCGGATAGGAGCGGCGGTAGAAGGCATCACCGCCGAGAACGATAGCGCGCCCTGCGCGTCCGTTTTACCCTCGGCGGTTAACAGCAGTTTGCCGTTTTCTTTATATTCGTTTTCACGCAGGAAATAGGGCGAAAAGTCATACTCTTTAAAATCCTTGGCTTCAAACCACGCGCTTTCGCGGCGAAGCGTCCAAGACGCTTTGGAATCCGCCAGCGGCGCGCCGAAATTGTACTGCGCCGACGCGGCGAATTTGGCTTCCTGCCCGGCGATATAATTTTCCGCTTCGGGGCGGAGCGTTACTTTAAACTCGGCCTGTTTGACGGCTTCCACGCGGAAAGAATAATAGGCGGAGCGCGGGTCCTTATCCCCTTTTAACTGCGGGGTAAACGTCGCGTCCCACGAGCCGGTATGGGCCGTTTTGGGAATATCAAACGAAACGTCAAACGTGCCGAAGGCGGAAGAAACGGTTACTTCTTTAGTCAGCACGGTTTCGCCGCGGGAGTCGGAAACCGTCAGTTTGCCGCGCACTGCGTCCGGCAGCGTCCATACACCGTCCTTCATTTGGCGGGACACGCCTTTTAAATACACCGTTTCTCCGGGGCGGTAGACGCCGCGGTCCGAAAACAGCATGGAACGCGTTTGTTCGGCGCCCGGGTTATAATCGTAATTTAAGTTAAAACGCCACGGTTCGAGGCCGTTGTTCCACAAATTGCTGACGACGGCATCGCCGCCCGCGCTGGATACGAACGCGTAAATTTCCGGCTGGCCCCAGTCGGCGGTAGGAACGTCCAGTTTTTTCCAGCCCGGCGCAAGGGCGAGGCCGTTCATATCGGTGGAACCCGTCCACAAAATTTTGTTGTCTTTGCCTCTGAGTTCGACGGCCAGGTTGGGCATGGGTTCGCCCGTTTCCAAAGACGTGGCCCACAGCAGGATATTCTCCGGCGAGGTTTTAAACGTTACGCCCACGTCGGTAATGTTGTCTGTGGACGAAACCCAGCAGCCTTCTTCCCCGTAGTTTTTGCCTTTAAGCAAAACTTGGCTGAAGATAATGCTGTCCTTGGCGGTGGGATTGAATTTTTTAAGGTCAAAGAACGTTTTAAGACTTTTGTCTTTTACGTCTTTAAATTCGTAAGCGCCGTCGAACGTCATTTCCGAAAGCGGCGCGCGTTTGCAATAGCGGGTGGAAAGCGTATCAAACGGGATGAAATTTTCTTTATTAAAACGCGCGGCCTGCACGGGCAAGGACGGCGTATTCATCAAATCAATCGGCAGGCGGGGTTTCAAATAGCTTTCCAGCACGCCGAATCCACCCGAAAAATCCACCGCCGGGCAATAGCCGGAGTTAGACATGGTAAATGTATAATCCTGTCCCAGGCGGTTGCCGTAAATATCGCGCAAATCTTTGGAGAGCGTAACGGTTATATTTTCCCCCGGTTCCGGTTTTAAGAAAGAAAGGTCGGTGGCGAAAAACGCGGTTCCGGCGTGTATTTCTTC
>JAUNWB010000375.1 GCA_030540535.1 Elusimicrobiales bacterium | reverse complement strand
CATATCCGCATTTACTTAAACCCGGAAAACAAAGACAAAGATTTTAAAACCTTAATGCACGGAGAAGCCGCGTAAACCGCCCGGAGGATTTTTATATGACCGAAGAACAAAACAAAAACCTTGTTGAAGAAGCGCAGGAACCCGCCCGGCAGAATACCGCGTCTTCGTCGGTTTCCGTGCTGGAAGATATGTCCGTTGTGCCGGAAATCCGGGCGCAGAAATCCGCCCCGGCGTTTCCCCAAACCGCGGCCGACCCGCAGGAAGCCGCGGCGGTGAATCCGGCCGCGGAAGAAACTCCCGCTAAGGCGGCGGACGAAGCCCCGGCCCCGCAGGCCGCCGCTTCCGAACCTGCGAAAGAGGCTCCTGCCGCCCAAGAAGAAGACTCCGCTTCTTCCTCTCCGTCCGGCGACTTGTTGGAAACGGACGACCTTAAAAAAATTATTGAAACCCTTTTGTTTATTACGGACCGTCCCGTCAAACCCGGCCGTATCGCCGACGTGGTGGAAACGGCCGACGCGCGCCGCGTGCGCGAAATTATCCGGCAACTGCAGGAAGAATATGCTTCCCAGGGCCGCGCGGTGCAGATTGTGGAACTCGGCGGCGGTTTCCAGATGTCCACCAAACCCGAGTATGGCCGTTGGGTGCGCCGTTTGTATAACGAAAAAATGACCACCAAACTGTCCAACGCCGCGCTGGAAACGCTGGCGATTGTGGCGTATAAACAACCCATTACCCGTGCGGAAATGGAAGCCATCCGCGGCGTGGATGTGGCGGGCCCGCTGGAACGTTTATTGGAACGCGCCCTGGTGCGCGTGGTGGGTAAAAAAGACACGGTTGGCCGCCCGATGGTGTACGGCACGACGGACGAATTTTTGCGTATGTTCGGGCTTAACAAAATTTCCGAACTGCCCGATTTACAGGTGTTTGCCGCCAAAACATTACACGAAAAACAGGAAGATTTGCCGTTTGGCGAGCCGCTTCCGCCGCTTAGCGAGCCCGCCATTATTCCGCTTGAAGAACTGGAAGGGGAAGAAAAGCTGGAAGCGCTTGATTCTTCCGCCGCCGACCCGTTTTTTACGCGCAACAGTTATAACCGGGGGGATTTCTTTACTCCCGGCACCTTAGAAGAATCCGCGCCCGCCGCCGGGCAGGACGAAGCGTCCGCCCATGCGCAGGAAGAAGTAATCGCGGACAATGAACTCGCCGCTTTGCAAACCGCGCGCGGGGAAGAAAAACAGCAATCCGAAACCGGGGCCGCCGCAGAAGAGCGGACCAACCAGGAGGAAAATTAATATGAATATCGTTTTAGCCGCCAGTGAGGCGTTCCCTTTTTGTAAAACCGGGGGGTTGGCCGACGTTGTCGGCGCACTCTGCCAGCAGTTTGCTTCGCGCAAAAGCAATAAAGTGCTGCTGTTCCTGCCGCATTACCGCAACATTGTGCGCGTGTCCTCTTTAAAAGTGGTTCCGGGCGTCTATTTAATCCCGGTGGGGGATAAAATCGAGCAGGTTTCCCTTTCCTATATTAACTGGGGCAACGTACTCGTATTTTTTGTGGGCAACCGCAAATACTTCGACCGCCCCGGCCTCTACCGCACCAAAGACGGCGAATACCCGGATAACGACGAACGCTTTATTCTTTTCTCCCGCGCCGTGCTGGAAGGATGTA
>JAUNWB010000374.1:263-1667 GCA_030540535.1 Elusimicrobiales bacterium | reverse complement strand
CTTTCTGACTCACCGGTTAACCTTTACTGAACCACCGGCCTAGCCGGTGGTTTTCCGCTAACAAAAAAGCGGAGGAAGAAACTTCTTCCTCCGCCTGCATTTTTTAAAATAACCGTTACCGCTCGTCGCGCACGATATAGCCGAATTTCTCGAGCATTTTGGAACTGTTGCGCCAATCGGGCGACACCACCACATTTAATTCCAGGCGGTATTTGCGGCCTAAAAATTCTTCCACGCGTTTTTGCGCGCGCTTTCTCAGTTCGGCAATCGCCGCGCCGCCCTTGCCGATTAAAATCGGCTTTTGGCTTTCGCGCTCCACGTGAATGTTGGCCCGGATGTAATTCTTGGGGCCCAAATCTTCCGTAAACGTTTCAATCTCCACATACGTGCTGTACGGGATTTCTTTTTTATACAGCTGGAAAATCTGCTCGCGGATGAACTCCGCCGCGTAAAACCGTTCCCAGCGGTCCGTCCACTGGCCGGGCGGGAAATACGCCGGGCTCGTGGGCATGGCGGCCACGACGGCTTCTTTCAAAGCGGCCGTTCCGTCGCCCGTAGCGGCGCAAATGCGGAAAGTTTGTTGAATGGGCAAATCCTGTTTTACGCGCGCTTCCAGTGCGTCCAACACGGCGGAATCTTTCACCAAATCGGTTTTGTTTAAGACGAGAAAAATAGGACAGTAAACGGTTTTTAATTTCTCAACCAGCTTGGCGTTTAGAGCGTAGTCGGCCGAAGCGTCCACCATAAAAAGCACCAGGTCGGCATCCTCGCCGATGGCGCGGTCCACGCACGCGGCCATGGTTTGCTGGAGCTTGTACTGCGCCGACAAGAATCCGGGCGTATCCACAAACACCACCTGGTAATCGTCCCCGTCCGCAATCGCCAAAATGTTTTGGCGCGTGGTTTGGGGTTTGTTCGTCACCGCCGAGAGGAGCCCTCCCGCCAGATTGTTGAGCAGCGTGGACTTGCCCGCATTGGGAAGCCCCGCCAGTACGGCAAAACCGCTTTTAAAATTTTTTTCGTCCATAGAAGTATTGTACTTATTTTTGGCGGTTTCGTCTGCGGGACCCGCTAAACAATTAACGGATAGGATAAGAGTCAACTCCCGATTCCAACGTAAGAGGAGCGGAACCAGCGGAAAGAGATTTACACAACCTTCGCACCTTGGACGAGTCTGGTTCCCTTGTGTGTACCGAACATGTAATTTCCGGGCGGTTGCCGTCCAACAAATAACCAACAATCCACACGTTCCGATTATTGCGTGCCAATTCAACATGTAAATTGGGTGTAGTATGAATATACAGGGCAAAATCCTTGACCCGGTTATTGGGAAAAGAAATATCCAACTCATTTAAATCGCTACTGTAATACCCGTTGGCCAAATAATAAAGTTGCTCCGCATCC
>JAUNWB010000374.1:0-247 GCA_030540535.1 Elusimicrobiales bacterium | reverse complement strand
GGCCGTAACCGCCTGCACAAACCGCGCTTTTTCCACCGCCTGTTCATACTGCGGTAACGCCACCGCCGACAATATGCCGATAATTAGTACAACCACTAACAACTCCATTAACGTAAAACCTTTCATTTTGTTCTCCTTTATACGATATGGCGGCTTTTCCCATTTACGTCATTCCGGTCCTGCAAACGGCGGCTAGTACGGAATCTAGTTGTTACGAAATGACAGATTCCCAACAGAAACATTCGGG
>JAUNWB010000373.1 GCA_030540535.1 Elusimicrobiales bacterium | reverse complement strand
ATTTGTTTGACGAAATTTTGGGCAACGCCGCCAAAGCCATCGGCGTGGAAAAAGTAAATTTCCGCGGTTACGAAGTGGACTTGCGCCCGCCGTACAAACGCCTTTACATTCCGCAGGCGTGGCAGGAAAAATTCGGCCGCGATATCCACGAAGTGTTAAACGGCCGCCAGTTCAACCGCGCCAAATTGGAAGAAGTGGCCCGCGAACAGGGCGTTAAATTTACCGCCGACGATTCCGACTCCGCCATCTTCGACGAACTTTTCGAAGGCAAACTCTTGGCCGATTACCATAACCCGGTTATCGCGCTGGATTACCCGACGGCCGTCAGCCCGTTCTCCAAAACCAAACCCGGGGACCCGGAACTGGTGGAACGCTTTGAAGTGTTCGTGAACGGACAGGAACTCGGCAACGCGTATACCGAGCTTAACGACCCGGCCGACCAGCTGGCACGCCTGAAAGACCAGGCCGCTGCCAAAGCCATCGCCAAAGGCGAAGACGCCGAAAACGCCGACATCCTGGACGCGGACTACATCGAGGCTATGGAATCCGGCATGCCGCCGACCGGGGGTATGGGCATCGGCATTGACCGCATTATTATGATGCTGACCGGGCAGGATTCCATCCGCGAAATCATCCTGTTCCCCACGCTCAAAAAGCTGGACGAAGAGAAATAAAGTTTAGAAGCAAAAAAGCCCCGCTTCACCGCGGGGCTTTTTTATTCCACTAAAAAATTACAGTGTTGTTTTCTGCCCATTCCGTACAAAGCTGCCGCTGGTACGCCGTCGCTTTATTATATAAGGCGCATTTTCGGGTGCCGTTTTCCAAAATGGCCAATGAATATACCTGTTCGCCGCGCGTATCGCTCCCGCCGGTACGGCGGCTGACAAGTGCAATATGCCCGCCGACACCCCAGGCGCTGGCCGTAAAAATAAAATCTTTCCCCACCCTGTCCGGGATGTTACTTCCATATATACCTTCGGTTCCGCTGTAGCTGATATCCAAATCATTCAAGTCTTTTGTATATGTTCCGTTCGCCAAATAGTATAGCTGGTTAGCTTTGGCAATATTTTCCACCGCCGTTATCGCTTCCGTCATGCGTGCTTTTTCTACTGCTTTTGTATACTGCGGGAGCGCCACAGCCGATAAAATACCGATAATTAAAACAACTACTAACAACTCGATGAGAGTAAAACCTTTCATATACAACTCCTTTATAAGGTTTGGCGGCTCTATCGTTCTATTGCGTCATTCCGTAAGGTTGTAGTACGGAATCTCGTAGTTACGAAACGACAGATTCCCGATTACAACATTCGGGAATGACGTAAGTATAGCAAGCCGCCAAACCTGGATTTATCCCCAGTTTATCAAAAAAAAAAGAAAACAATACAAGCCCAGGGGGTGGGCTCCCCAAGTTGCCCGTCCGGCGAGGACCCGCGCTCTTTTGACTAATGGAGCCACACTGTTTTAGACAGGCCGTAACCTAACGAGCAGGCAATCCCCGTATGGTTCCGCAGGAGGGACAAGCCCCAAAGGCCAGTCAAAAAACTCCGCTCAAATAAAGTACAATATACCTATGAAATTTGAACGATTCGTCGCCGTGCGCTACTTAACGCGCCGCCAGGGTTTGTTCGCCTTTATCACCACGCTGATCGGCGTGGCGGGCGTCAG
>JAUNWB010000372.1 GCA_030540535.1 Elusimicrobiales bacterium | reverse complement strand
GGCTTCATCTTATTATATTCTTCCACCAGTTTTTCCATTTTGGCTTCGGTGGCTTTCATTTTGGCCTTATGTTCTTTGCGGGCCTTTTTGAAAGCGTCCGCGCGGGCGTCTTTACCTTTGCGGTGGTTGTCCGTCATTTCCATACGGGCGCGCTTCATGGGACACTTGTCCCCGTCGCATTTTACGTCTTTGGCAAACGCGGGCAAGCACATCGCGCCCGCCAGTACGGCTAATAATACTTTCTTCATGTTTTACCCTCCGAAATCAGAATTCCGATTCCAACGCGTCCAAATCGTCCGCGAAAGACAGATATTCAGCGTCCAAATTTTCACTCATGGACGCAATCACTTCCCTTGCGTCAAAAGCGGTTTTGTCCGGTTGCAGGCCCGCCAGGAATATAAAAATTCCTAACCCCAGCATGGCGGCGCCCGCCAAGGCCGGTTTCCAGTTGAACCCGGCAAAAAACGATTTTTTGCGCGTGGTTTTGGCAAATATATGCTCCACAGCGCTTTGCGGGGCGGCGGGGGGAACCAAGGCCGCGTCCACGCGTTTTAAAAACGCCAGTTCCTTTTGGCAGGTTTGACAAACGGCCAAATGGGTTTCAAACGCCGCCTTTTCCGCGCCTTCCAGCTCGCCTTGCGCATACAATAAAATTTGTTCACATCCGTTCATAACGATACCTCTTGCGCGTTTTCCCGCGCCAGCAGACTCTGCATTTTTTTAACGGCCCGGTGGCAGTCCGCCAACACGGTGCCCAACGGCCGGCCCAACATCTGCGCGATTTCTTTAAAAGAAAAGTACTGGCGCAAATAAATCATCTCCCGCTGACGCGGCGGCAGGTTCAAAGCCGCCCGGCGTATTTCTTCTTCCGTTTCGCGCCCGCTTAACGCTTCCAGCGGGGGGAGCGTGCCGTCCGGCAGCGTTTCGTGCAAAGAGAGTCCGCCCTCTTCGTCCGTCCCGTCCAGCGAGGATAATTTGTCCCGGTCCCGAAAGAAGTTCAGCGTTCGGTTCCGCGCCGCCAGAAACAACCACGATTTAAATTTTCCGCGCGCTTCGTACTTGTCCGCGTTTTTAAAAAACGAAATAAACGTTTCCTGAAACAGGTCCGCCGCCGCGCCTTCGTCCTGCGTCATCGACATAATATATTGGTACAGCGGGTTTTTATAACGCAGCACCAGCATTTCGAAGGCTTGTTCGTCCCCCTGGCGGAAAGCGGACACCAATTCGTCATCTGTAAACGTCTGTAATTTAGGATCCATATTTTTATAACCCAAAAATGTATTTTTTTATTGCATTTATTTTACTTTATTACTTTAATCCGGTAAAAATCCCCTATACAGCCAAAAAAATAATTAGATTAGTTGCACAATTTCCGCAAAATCTGCTATACTTTATGAAGTTGTTTTTTGCGTACGGGCAAAACCGTACAAAAAGAGTAAAAAAATGAAAAATACGTTCCACCGCTTTTTTATGACCACCAACATTTCCATGCTATCTATTAAACGCATGGAAAATTCCGTCATTATGTATAAAAAAAGCGGGGGAGTTTGTGTAAAATAATCTGATTTTTTATTTTTATCATAAAAAACCCGCTTCCATGAAAGGAGCGGGTTTTTTTGTGGGTAAAGAAAGTTAAACGAAAAGGAATAACTATGAAAAAAATAACGGCCGTACTCGTC
>JAUNWB010000371.1 GCA_030540535.1 Elusimicrobiales bacterium | reverse complement strand
AACTGCACCGGCCCGCTGCCGTTTAAAGTGCTAACATAAGAATCATTATTCGTAGCGTGTATTTTTAGGATTTAAGAGGAGTGTGTTTCTTGCTGAAAAAGAAGTTCTGCCCGTGCTTGTCGAAAAACCGTTTCAGCATATGTACCGCAAGCAGGGTAGAAATGCCGTCGGCAAATACCGGGGCCAAAAATACGCCGGTGAGGCCCCAAAAAAGCGGCAGAATAAGCACCAGCGGAATAACGAGCAGCACCTGGCGGGATAAACTCAAAAACGCGGCTTTAAGCGGATTATTAATAGCCTGGAAGAAACTCGTCGCCAAAACTTGCAAAGGCACAATCGGCAGTAAAATGTTTAAAATCCGTATCACGCGGGCGGACAGATTAACCAGTTCCGTATCCTGGGCGTTGAAAACGGACGCCACCGCCGGCGCAAAAATCTCGGTCAGCAAAAAGCCGAACGTCGTCAAACAAAAGCCCCAGCGAATCGCCATTTTTAACGTTTGAATGGCGGTAGCGTATTTTTTTGCCCCGTAGTTGTACCCGATTAACGGCTGCGCTCCCTGCGACAGGCCGATTAACGGCATAATCACAACCGTATTTACGCTGATCGCCACCCCCATGGCGGATATGGCCAAATTGCCGCCGTATTTAAGCAGGGAATGGTTCAAAATAATATTTAACGCGCTGGACGCCATTTGAAACGCAAACTGGGAAAACCCAATCGCCATACACCCCAGCACGATGTATTTTTTCAGCCGGAAATATTTAGTTTGCAAACGGTACAAACTGGCTTTCCCGCGGAAAAAGAACATCACCCACGCAAATGATATTACTTGACCGCAAACGGTGGCCGCGGCCGCACCTTTGATACCCCAGCCGAGCGTAAAAATAAAAATGGGGCCCAGGGCTAGGTTAATGGCTGCGCCGATAAATTGGGTGGCCATCGCGGTTTTTGGGTGTCCGGCGGAGCGGATAAAATTGTTCATACCCGCACCGATGCCAAACAGACAATACCCCGGCAGCACGACAGACGCGTAGGCATGCGCATACGGAAGGACCACGTCATCCGCGCCTAAAAAGGCCAAAATAGGGTCTAAGAATAAATATCCCGCCACGGTCAGCGTAACGGCAACCAGCGTAAGCATAACAAAGCCGTTGCCTAAAATACGCCGGGCTTCTTCCGGGCGCTTTTCACCCAGGCGGATAGAAAACAACGCATTACTCCCTACGCCAATCAACGCGCTGAAACCCATATATACAAGCCCCAGCGGGAATAAAATGGTAATGCCCGCCAACCCGTTTGCACCGACATCCTGCCCGACATAAATGCGGGAGATAATATTGTATAAAGCGTTGGCGAACATTCCGGCCACGGCGGGCGCGGAAAATTTAATCAGCAAAGAAGAAATCGTTTTTGCTTTAAACGGGTTTTTTTCGCGGGGTAGAATCTTCGTCATATAGAATCCGAAAAAATAGCCGGCCCTGCCATCCGGGCGGCTTTATAAATATATTTTACCAAATAATCCAGAGCCTTTTTATGAAATAAACTCTTGTTTTTTTGCCTTTCTTCTTGTAAACTATAATATCATGTTGTATATGGGGAGCAATATACTATGAAAAAATTATTTGTTTTACTCACATTGGGTTTTTCCGTGCCCGCGCTGGCGGAGATTGTATCTAC
>JAUNWB010000023.1 GCA_030540535.1 Elusimicrobiales bacterium | reverse complement strand
AGCGTGTTAATGGAAAACCCAAGAAGTAACATCCCCGCAAACGCACCGACGATATACACCGGCACAGCCAGACAGGGAATCAGCGTGGCGCGCCAGTCTTTTAAGAACAGGTACACCACCAAGAACACCAAAATCATGGCTTCCACCAGCGTGTGGATTACTTCTTCAATAGACGCGGAAACGAAGAGCGTAGTATCATACGCCACTTTGTAAGCCATATCCAAGTCCGCCGGGAAGTTTTCAGCCAGCGTTTTCATGTGCGCGTCCACCGCTTTGGCCGTGGCCACGGCGTTGGCGCCCGGGGACAAATAGACCCCGATCGGTACGGCGGGTTTGCCGTTGTAGCTGCCGTTAAATTCATACGTCTGGCTGCCCAGTTCCACACGCGCTACGTCTTTTAAAAGGAGCGAAGTACCGTCCGCATTGGCGCGGAGAATGATATTTTCGAACTCTTCGGGCGTAGCCAAGCGGCCGGGCGCGATAATGGAATACGTGCGGTCCACATTTACGGGCAGCGGCGGCTGGCCGATTTTACCCGCGGCGCGCTGGGCGTTTTGCGCTTGCACGGCGCCCACCAAATCGCTCACCGACAGGCCGCGCTGGGATAATACGTCCTGCTTAATCCAAATACGGATGGAATAATCGTTGGACGTCATCACCTGCGCGTCGCCCACGCCTTCTAAACGTTTCAAATCGTCTACAATGTTTAAGAGCGCGTAGTTGCCGATGGTGGTCGTGTCGGTCTGGCCGCCCGGCGAATACAGCGCGATTAACTGCAAAATAGAGGATGATTTTTTGTTCACCTCAATCCCGTAGCGGCGCACGTCTTCGGGCAGGGTGGCCGTAGCGCCCTGCACGCGGTTGTTGACGTTAATCATCGCCTGGTCCGGGTCCGTACCTACCTTAAAGGAAACGGTCAGCGTCATGTCGCCGTTGGAAGAAGACGTGGAGTTCATGTACAGCATGTCTTCCACGCCGTTTACCTGCTGTTCCAAAGGCGCGGCCACCGTGTTGGCGATGACTTCCGGGCTGGCGCCGGGATAACTGGCCGTTACCGCGATGGTGGGCGGCGTTAAATCCGGGTACTGCTCGATAGGCAGCATGGTGATGGAAACAATACCCGCCAGCAAAATAAGAAGTGAAATTACCGTGGAAAAAATCGGACGGTTAATAAAAAATTTGGAAAACATAACTTCCCCTTAGTTGCCCGCAGAGGCTGCCGGCGAAGGCTGTTTGTCCGCGGCGGCTTGCTCGAAAACATCCGTTCCCTGCTGTGCGGCGGCCGCTTGCTGGGCGGTCATATCCGCCGCCGGAGCAGCCGGGACCTGCGGTTCTTCGACGTTTACGTCAAACGCTTTCGGCTGGGGCTGAACCTGCTGGCCGGGGCGGATTTTGATTAAGCCTTCGCCCACAATGCGTTCGCCCGCTTTCAAACCGTCGGTAACAATATAGATGTTGTCCTGCAGTTCCGCCTGCACGGGGCGGGCCGCCACCGTGTTGTTGGCGTCAATCACGTATGCCACCAACCCGTTGGACGTGTTTAATAAAGCGGAAGACGGCACCAACACCGCATTTTTATATACCGCGCCTACCAGCCGTACGCGCACAAACTGGCCGGGCATGAGCGCGCGGCTGTGTTTGGGGTTGGGGAAAGAGGCTTTCATCGCCAAGCTGGAAGTTTGGGCGTTTTCGCTGCTGTCAAAAAAGATAATTTTACCGCGTTCGGGATACGTTTTGCCGTTGGCGAGCAACGCTTCCACATACACGGGCGCGTCTTTCGCGCTGACGTTGCGGTACTCTTCCGAATTTAGATAAATCTGCTGGTCTTCGCTGCCCAGCGAAATCTGGCCCGACAAATAGCCGCTGGCCAATTTTTCGAACTGGCGGCCCGGCATGGAGAAATTGACGTATAACGGGTCGATTTGCACCATGGTGGTGAGCAGGCCCGATTCTCCGGAGGCGGAAATTAAACTGCCCACGGACTGCGCTTCTTTGCCCGCAATACCCGAGATGGGAGCCGTCACTTTGGTGTAACCCAGGTTGATTTCCGCATCGCTCACGCCGGCTTTGGCCACCTGTACGTTGGCCTGGGCAGATTCGTAGGCGGAAAGGGCGTTATCGTAATCCTGCTGGCTGACGGCGTTGTCAGCCCGGAGGCTTTTCATGCGTTTATAGGTGCGCTGGGTGCGTTTTTCTTCGGCTTCGGCCTGGGCTAACGCACCGCGGGCTTTTTCCAGCGCCACTTTATATTCTTTATCGTCAATCTGAAAGAGCTGAGTGCCTTCGGTTACGTATTCGCCTTCATTATATAAACGGGCTTTCAAAATACCCCCCACCTGCGCGCGGATTTGAATCTCCAAAGAGCCCGCCACCTGCGCAGGGTATTCGATTTTCCACGGCAAATCTTTTTGGATAACCGTCACCGCGCTGACAACCGGCGCAGGCATGGACGCTTGCTCGCTTTTTTTATTGCAAGCGGTCAAAAGAACACACAATCCGCACGCAAAAAAAGCGGCGGATGAAAACATACGCTTCATTATATATCCCCCCTTGGGAAAAATAAACGGCTTTTCAAAATTGTATAAAATTTTCCCTCTATACCCATTCATTTTTTATACTAATTTTAACTATGCAAAACTAATATAAAAATGCGTTGGGTTAAAATTGCCGCGCGCGCTATACTAAAGTAGACTTAAAGGGGGTATTATTATGAAAATTGTATTTTTTGACACGGACCGCATTACGCGGGACTATCTGCACGATAAAAAAATGTGCGACTGCGACGTAATCTACCTGGAAAACAGCATCGAAAACACCGATCCGGAAACCTACGAAAAAATTAAAGACGCGGAGGCGATTTCCGTCTTTGTACACACCGCGGCCAAAATGAACGCCGAAACATTGGACAAATACCCTAAACTGCGCCTGATTGCCACGCGCTCGACGGGTATCGACCATATCGATCTGGAATACTGCCGCAAACGCGGGATTGAAGTCGTCCACGTGCCGAAATACGGCGAAGCCACCGTGGCGGAATATACGTTCGGCTTGCTGCTTAATTTGTCGCGCAAAATCATCGAAGCGCGCAACGACATGAAAAACGCATCCGTCCATATCAACGATTACCTGGGCTTTGATTTGTACGACCACACCATCGGTATCATCGGCACCGGGGCCATCGGCCGCCATGTGGCCAAACTGGCGCGAGGGTTCGGTATGCACGTGCTGGCGTACGACCTATATCCGAACGAGGAATTTCAGCGCATTTACAACATTCATTACGTGTCTTTGGACGAGTTATACGCCCAGTCGGACATTATCACGCTGCACGCGCCGTCCACCAAAGACAATCACCATCTGCTTAACGACGCCGCATTTGCCAAAATGAAAGACGGCGTCATCATCATCAACACCGCCCGCGGCGACTTGATTGACACCGAAAGCCTGTACAAACACATCGTTACGGGCAAAGTGGCGGGGGCAGGGCTCGACGTATTGGAAAACGAGGACTTCCTGCTGCATGACGACATCATCATCAAAGACCAGGATATCGGCCTCGATTTCGCCATGAACACCATCGCCAACAGCAAGCTCTTACAGCACAAACGCGTAATTATCACGCCGCACATTGGGTTTAACTCTATTGACGCGGTACACCGTATTTTGAATACTACTATTAAGAACATTGAAGCGTTCTTTGCGGGTAAAACGCAAAATTCGGTTTTGGGAGTTAAAAAATGAAAACAAACACGCTGGAACAAACAATCGGGAATACGCCGCTTTTACAAATTACGCGGCTAAACCCGGGGCCGGGCATTGTATGGGCCAAACTGGAAATGTTCAACCCGTTTAGCGTAAAAGACCGCGCCGCCCTGTTCATGTTGAACGCGGCGGAACGGGCAGGACGTTTAGGCCCCGGAGGCACGATTGTGGAGCCCACCAGCGGCAACACGGGTATCGGACTTGCTTTTTTGGCCGCCGCGCGCGGGTACAAATGTATTTTAACCATGCCCGAAAGCATGAGCGCGGAACGCGTAAAACTGCTAAAAGCGCTGGGCGCGCAAATCGTGCTGACGCCCGCCGCCAAAGGCATGCAGGGCGCGGTGGAAGCCGCCTTGGAAATTGTAGACAATACGCCCAATTCCTTTCTGCCAGGACAGTTTGACAACCCGAACAACGCGCTCGCGCACGAAGAAACCACCGGCCCCGAAATCTGGCGCGATTTAAACGGCAAAGTGGACGTTTTTGTGGCCGGCGTCGGCACCGGGGGCACCGTTACGGGCGTAGGGCATTTTTTAAAGAAACAGAACCCGGACGTTAAAATCGTGGCGGTAGAGCCGGAAGCGTCGCCGCTGTTATCCAAAGGGCAGGCGGGGCCGCATAAAATTCAGGGAATCGGGGCCAACTTCGTGCCGTCTTTACTGGACCGCTCCGTGTTGGACGAAATCATACCCGTCGCCTACGAAAACGCTGTAAAAACGGCGCGCGAACTGGCAAAAACGCAAGGCGTGCTGGCCGGGATATCGGGCGGAGCCGCGCTGTGGGCGGCCCTGCAGGAAGCCAAAAAACCGCAAAACGCGGGCAAAAACATCGTTACGCTGCTGCCCGACGGCGGCGAACGGTATTTAAGTACGCAATTATTTGAATAGCCGCAAACGGATACGCCCCGGGTAAACCCGGGGCGTTTTTGTACAACCGTGCAAAACATACAAGGGCATGTTATTTGACAATAGTCCAGCGGTTTCCCGCCTCCGTTACATCCGCCCCCAACAACCTGCATATTTTTTTGGCGAAGGTAACATCTGCTGAACTTGTTGCGTCCGTACCGCACACAATGGAAGCGTAGGTTCCCGTCTGCCAACGGTATGCCAGCAAATAAGGTTTTGTGTTATGTCTGGCCCCTACCGAAATACCGCCATACACATAAGTAAAATACTTACTGGACGGGACAGAAACATCCAATTCGTTTAAATCAGCGGCATATGCGCCGTTGGCCATATAGTATACTTCCTGCGCCTCCCGCAGGGTTTTCAGCACGGCTAACGCTTCGGCCGCACGCGCTTTTTCCACCGACCATTGATACTGCGGCAGCGCAACGGCCGCCAGTATCCCAATAATTAAAACGACCACCAATAATTCAATTAACGTAAAACCTTTCATCTGCTTCACTCCTTGTAACTAAGAATAATTCCTACTGTATCAAAAAAAAAAAACGATGCAAGGCCTTGGCGAGCAGTCGCCAAAATGATACACTGGGAACATGAAACGTTTTATGATAACCCTGCTGGCGGTTTGGCTCGCAAGTCCGGCGGCCGCGGCACCGTATTACCAGGAAGAGCCGGAAATCGTTATCGAAATGCACGGCGCGCAGACCGCGCCCGTAAAAACCGTGTCCATCTGGGATAAAAACGCCCTGCAGCTTACCCGCCTGTTCCGAGGCAAAGACCGCACCCACGTACTCTATTCCGTCGAAAACGTTTCCACCAAAGACGATATTCTCCGCGCGGCCAACGGTAAAGAATACGCGTTCGTCCGCTACGGCACGAACGACGGCGATTACCGCAAATTTTTATTCAAAGCCGAAGACCCGCAAACGTTCGTCGCCTGTGCGGCAAATTTAAAAGACGTCCTGGCCGTCAATTTAAAATACGGCGTGAACATGGGCGTAAGCCTAAAAGATTTTCTGCGCGTTTACGGCAGCACGGCCACGGCTTCCACGCTGGAAGACGAAACCGCCGGGAAAACGCTGTCCGTTTACAAACAAACGTATTCGGACGTGAACCATAAAACGCCTGCGCCGTATTATTTTGTGTTCGACGGCGACGAACTGACCCAAACGCTGGCCGGGGAAAAAGCATACGCCGATTACGCTAAAAAATTAACGGAAGCCAACGAAAAACTCCGCGCCCAAAACAAACAGGCGCAAGACAAAGCCACCCAGCTTGAAAAGCAAAAACAAAGTCAAACCGCGCGCCGCCAACCTATTAAAGCGCTGGCTTACGGCGGTACGGTGGAAGACCAAATGTACATGCCCCGTGTAAACAATCCCAAATTTCCGCCGCCAAAGCCCAGCAAAATCCCCGCCGGAACGCCTATCCCCGTCAGCCCGTTTTAATAACCCGTTTTTAGGCTTGGCAAAGCGCTCGGCACGCGTACAATAACACTATGGATACAAACATTTCACTTCACTCCGTCGGACTGGCGGGTTTATTTTATTTGGCGCTGCAAATCAGCGTCACGCTGCACATTCTGCTAAAAAAAGACGATGTAAAAAGTTCCATCGGCTGGATCGGCCTTGTGTGGCTGGCCCCCGTATTGGGCAGTATTATTTACATTTTATTCGGCATTAACCGCATCCGCCGCCGCGCGCTTGCCCTGCGCAACAAAGGGCCGGATATTTTTACCTTAACGGGCAAAAGCCAAAAAGAAATCGAACAGGAAATTCCCGCGCCGTTTTTGCAGCTCATGCGGCTGGGGTATAAAGTACATCCGCAGCGTTTTGCCCTGGGCAACCGGGCCAAACCGTATGTAAACGGGGACGAAGCCTACCCCGAAATGTGCCGGTTAATCGCACAAGCCAAAAAAGAAGTACTCCTGCAAAGCTATATTTTTGACAACGACAAAGCGGGCCAAATGTTCATCCCCGCCCTTAAACAGGCCGTCAAAAACGGCGCGAAAGTAAAAGTGATGGTGGACGGCGTGGGGCTTAATTATTCCAAGCCGACCATCGCCGCCGCACTTAAAAAATTAAAAGGCGTGGAGTTTGCCGTATTTTTACCGTCCAAAAGCCCCGTCGCGCTGCCGTTTCTCAACCTGCGCAACCACCGTAAAATGCTGATTGTGGACGGGGAAAAAGCGTTTTTCGGCGGTATGAACATCGCCGCGGGAAATTTGGTGAAAACGAGCCCCAAAGAGCCGATTATCGACGTTACTTTCCAGGTCGAAGGCCCGGTGGCGGACCAAATGTCGCGCGTGTTTGAAGAAGACTGGATTTTCACCGGGAAAAAACATTTTGTGCCCGCCTCGTTCCGCGCCAAAGGCCGCCTGCCGGGGCACATGCCCGCGCGCATTATTCCCGACGGGCCGGACAGCGACTTCGGCAAAATCGAACTGATGGTGCTGGGCGCTTTGGCCTGTGCGCAAAAAAGCGTACATATCGTTACGCCGTATTTCCTGCCCGAAAACAACATTTTGACCGCCCTCGAAATCGCCGCCATGCGCGGCGTGGACGTAGAAATTATTTTGCCGTCCAAAAGCAACATCTTCGGTATGGACTGCGCCATGCGCGCCAACTTTGCGCGCCTGCTTACAAAGGGCGTAAAAATCTACCGTACGCGCCCTCCGTTTGACCACAGCAAAATTTTACTGGTGGACGGCGCGTGGCTGTTTTTCGGCTCCGCCAACTGGGACGTACGCAGTTTCAAATTAAATTTTGAATGTAACCTTGAATGTGTGGATAAAGACCTGGCCGCACAAGTGGAAAAAATTATCGAACACAAAAAGCGCATCGCCCGCGGCGAAAAGCTGGAAGAATATTTGCACCCGTCTTTTTGGCGCAAAATAACGGACAACGCTTTTAAATTGCTCACGCCCTACTATTAAAACCCATGTTTTATAAACAACCCCAGCCGGAACAAACTTTATCCCACGCGGGCCGCCCCGCGCGCCAAACGCTGCCGCGCGAGTTTACCGTATGCGCGTGGAATTGGCAAAAATCCAAATGCGCCGGCTGGGCGGAAGAATTTAACGCGCTGGCCGAGGCGGCGGACGTTTTCCTGGCGCAGGAAGTGCGCCTTACTCCCTGTGTTACCACGCAGCTGGAACAGACGCCCCTATATTGGACGCACGCGGCCAGCTTTTTCTCGCTCAAAGAACAGGAACCCATCGGCGTCGCCACCGGGGCCAAAACGGTACCGGAACAAATTTGGTTCAAGCGTGGCGCGCGGGAACCGTTTTTCAAAATGCCGAAAATGACGCTCGCCGTTCTTCTTCCGCTGGAAACCGGGCAAAAACTGCTTGCCGTAAACGTACACGCCATCAATTTTACAGGCTTAAAACCGTTTGAACAGAACCTCGCACGCGCGGCCGAACTGTTACTGGGATTTGACGGTCCCGTCATTTTAGGCGGCGACTTTAACGCCTGGAACCAAAAACGCCGCAACCTGCTGGAAGACCTGGCCCGCTCCGCCCGGCTGACGGAAGTGCCTTTTTCGCCCGATACGCGCACCCGCTGTTTGGGGCGCACGGTGGACTTTTTATTCACGCGCGGCCTAAAAACCCTGGCTGCCGGGGTGCGGTGTACGGACGCGTCCGACCACAACCCCCTTTTGGCGCGCCTTATCCTCCAATAGAATACCCCCAAATATGGTAAAATATAAGTAATTATGAACACATCAGACAACAAAGCCGTATACTTTAAACGCGAAGCGTTAAAACGCGTCGTGAAAGCCTTTGACGAAGGCACGCTTGAAACCAAAGCGTACCGTATTCCTTTTGACGTAATTCCGCAGGATTCCAAATCCGCGGTGCGCTGCTGTATTTACAAAGAACGCGCGGTCTTCCGCGCCCGCACGCTGGCCGCACTCGGCTGCAGCGTGGAAAAAGACGACGAAGCCACCTCGCTCAACGACTACGCCAAGGAAGCGTTACTTCGCAAAGACGTGCCCGAAGTGCCGCTGACCGTTATGGACATCGCCTGCAAAGGCTGCGTAAAAGCGCGCCACATCGTAACCGAAGCGTGCCAGGGCTGTTTGGCCCGCCCGTGCCAGCAGGCGTGCAAATTCGGCGCAATTTCTTTTGAAAACGGACGCTCCAAAATCGACGCCGACAAATGCAAAAACTGCGGCCAGTGCAAAGAAGCCTGCCCGTACAACGCCATTACCTACGTGCCCGTTCCGTGCGAACAATCCTGCCCCGTAAACGCCATCCACAAAGGCGAAAACGGGTTCGCGGAAATTGATTTCGAAAAATGTATTTCCTGCGGCCACTGTATGGAAGCCTGCCCGTTCGGCGCCATTATGGAACGCAGCCAGTTAATCGACATTTTAAGCTCCATCAAAAGCACCCGCAAAGTGTGCGCGATGATTGCGCCGTCCATCGTCGGCCAGTTTGACTGCACGCTCCCGCAGCTGATGACCGCCGTCAAAAAAG
Organism: Elusimicrobiales bacterium; assembly: GCA_030540535.1. GTDB lineage: Bacteria > Elusimicrobiota > Elusimicrobia > Elusimicrobiales > Elusimicrobiaceae > Avelusimicrobium. The sequence continues at coordinate 820 of JAUNWB010000023.1, read as the reverse complement.
CCGGCTTTGACAAAGTGACCGAAGTCGCCGAAGGCGCGGACATCACCACCGCCAACGAAGCGCGCGAACTTATCGAACGCTTGGAAGGCGGCGCGCGGTTTATGACCACTTCCTGCTGTGCGGCGTGGATTCAGGCCGTCAAAAAACACCTGCCGGCTTTGAAAGAGTTTGTATCCCACACCAAAACGCCGGCTTCGTACACCGCCGACATCGAAAAGAAAAACGGTTTTACCACCGTGTTCATCGGGCCCTGCGTATCCAAACGCGTGGAAGGCATGGAAGACCCGAACATCGACTACGTAATGACCTACGAAGAATTGGCCGCCATGCTGGACGCCAAAGGCATTAAACCCGCCGAATGTGAAGAAATGCCGCTGGACCCGAACATCTCCGGCGAAGCGCGCTACTACGGCGTAACGGGCGGTGTAGCCCAAGCGGTAGAAAACGCCCTCAACGGCAAACGGCCCTTCAAAAAACTGGCGATTAACGGCCTTGATAAAAAAGCCATGCTGATGCTCAACGCTTACGCCAAAGGCGCGGGCGACTTCCAGCTCTTGGAAGTGATGAGCTGCAAAGGCGGCTGTATCGGCGGGCCGTGTACCATGAAGAAACAAGCGCAGGTAATCAAACCGATTAAAGACCTGGTGGCAAACAGCCCCAAAGTAAAACCCGCGTTTGACGAAGAAAAGAAAGAAGAAAAATAAACTTTCTGCCAGAAAATAAAAAATCCCAGTCTTTTAAAAAGGCTGGGATTTTTAATTTATTGAATCCGGTACGACCACCAAGTTGCACCGTCTAAACATTCTTCTTGCGGTCCATA
>JAUNWB010000022.1 GCA_030540535.1 Elusimicrobiales bacterium | reverse complement strand
TCCTCCGAGTCCGCAATATTCATCTGGCAGCCATAGGTTTGAATAAAAACTTTTTTCATATGAATAACAATAAAAAGGGCGGCCTCGGTCGGACCGCCCTTTAGGGTTGGTTTGATTAGAACTGATCGCTGATTTTTTTGATTCCTTCCGCCACGGGCTGCGCCAAGTGTACTTTAATGACGCGGCGGCCCTTGGATTCAAGCGCCTGAAAGTCCCCCAGCGCCTGCGCGTTGCAGAGCTGGCCGAACGTATAGTTTTGGCCGGGGATTTTGACGTCGTTTTGGGGATCGGCGGACAAAATCAAAAATACGCCATTGTTGCCGTCGCCTTTGTGGAGCTGGCCCGTGGAGTGTAAATAGCGCGGACCGTAACCAAACATTACAGCGCGTTTGGTGCGGGCCATAATTTTATCGCGCAGACCCAAGAGGGCTTCGTCCACTTCTTTGGACGGATACATATAGGGCAGCACGGCTACGTAATCGTTGCTTTCCAGCAGGGAGTAAAAATCCTGGGCCAGGGTGCTGAGTTTTACTTCGTCGGCGATGTCTTTGGAAACCAAGAGAGGGGCGTTGATTTCCGCCGGGATTTTGCCCTCGCTGAGTTCGGTCAAAATGTTTTTTGCGAGCGTTTTGGCTTCCTGCACGTTGGGTTGGTCGAACGGGTCAATGGCCAGGATGGCGCCGGCGGCGGCGGTGGCGATTTCCCACAGCAGGAACATCGCGCCCAAATAGTAGTGGTTGGGCATTTCGATGGTCATAAGCGGGTATCCGCGTTCAGCCAGGTCTTTGGCTACGGCGGACACGCGTTTGTCGTCTTCGCTGCCGGTGGACAGGTAGACGAAAAAGCGGTCGTCGCGGTAGTCGAAATTTTTATGGAGCGTTTCGCCCGCCACGGGCACGACGCCTTTGCCTTCTTTACCGGTGGATTCGGCCACCAGCTGTTCCGCCCACAGGCCGAAAGTGGCGAAATCGGACGGGGTAAGAAGCGTCAGTTTGTCTTTGGAGTGGTTGACGTTGCATGCGCCCATAAACGCGCCGAGTTTTACGGCGGCGTTATCTTTGGCCGGGGCTTCCGGCGCGAAGGTGGCGGCCTGTTCTTTGGCAATTGTCAGAATTTTCTTTACGTCCACGCCCATAATGGCGGCGGGTACGATGCCGAACAGCGAAAGCGCGGAAAAGCGTCCGCCGATGTCGGCCGGATTCAAGAATGTTTTGCGGAAATGGTGTTTTTTAGCCAATTCTTCGAGGCCGGTGCCGGGATCGGTAATGGCGGCGAAGTTTTTGCCCGGTTCTTTTACGCCGGCTTTTTTCACTTCGTCCATAAAATACGCAAATTGGGAGGACGGTTCCACCGTTCCGCCGGATTTGCTGGCGAAGATGAACAGCGTTTCGGCCGGATTGATGCGCGCGCGCGCGGCGGCAACCCAGTCGGCGTTGGTGGTGTCGAGTACGATGACTTCGGGGCAGCCTTCCTGTCTGCCGAACACGGAGCGGAACACTTCCGGCGCGAGCGAAGAACCGCCCATGCCCATGATAACACAATGTTTAAAATTTTGTTTTACGTCGCCGGCGAAAGCGAGTACGTCTTCCAGGCGTTCCAGGGTCCAGTCGTACACTTTTTGCCAGCCCAGGAATTTGGGGATAAATTCCATATGGTCTTTATCGTGTTTCCAAAGGGTGGGGTCCTTGGCCCAGAATTTGGTGTTAAATTCCAGTCCTTCCAGTTTAATTTCGCCTTCCCGGATAATTCCTTCGGCCAAGGGTGTTGCGTGTGTATTCATATGTTTCTTCATCCTTTTTATAAAGACCGCTGGGGTCTTATTTAAAATTCAAATCTTCAATCGTTTTTACTTTGTTTAGGCGCATTTCGTGGCGGGTGCCCGCTTGGAAAGAGGCGCTTAAAAAGCGTTCGGTCAGCTCTTCGGCCACGGCCGTGCCGATAATGCGCGCGCCCAGGCAGAGTACGTTTAACGCGTCATGTTCTACGGCCTGTTTGGCGCTGTAAGCGTCGTGGCAGACGCAGGCGCGTACGCCTTTGGTTTTGTTGGCGGCTACGCAAACGCCCACGCCGCTGCCGCAGATTAAAATACCGCGCTCGGCCTGCCCGGCGGCCACCAGTTTGGCCACTTTGTCGGCGTAGTCGGGATAGTCGGCGCGTTCGCAGCTAAAGGTACCGCAGTCGGTCACTTCGTGCCCCAAACGTTTGACCGTTTGGAGTACGGTTTCTTTAAGCGGAAAACCCGCGTGGTCGCATCCGATGGCTATTTTCATAAATTAGTACGCTTGGTCGACCAGGTCGCACATGCAGTGGCCCATAAAAATATGGCAGGCCTGGATGTGCGGCGTGTCTTTAACGGCGACGGTGAGGGGAATATCGCACACTTCTTTAATGGTGCCGCCGTCTTTACCCAAAAATCCGGCCGTAAAGCAGCCTTTGCGTTTGGCCAAAGCCAAAGCAAGGTACACGTTTTTGCTGTTGCCGGAAGTGGAAATGCCGATTACCACGTCCCCTTCTTTGGCGAACCCGTCAATCTGGCGGGAGAAAACCACATCGTACGAGTAGTCGTTGCCGATGGCGGTAAGCGTAGAGGTGTTGGTGTTTAACGCCAAGGCCGGCAGGGAGGGGCGTTCTTTTTTAAAGCGTCCCACAAACTCGGCGGCGATGTGCTGCGCGTCGCCCGCGCTGCCGCCGTTGCCCATCAAAATAACTTTGTTTCCGTTTTTGAAGGCTTTGATAACCTGGGCGGCCAGTTCTTCCACTTTATCCGCCAGATTTTCTTTCACGTATGTAACGGCTTTGATTAATTCGTCGGCTTGGTTTTGAACAAACATAGACACCTCTTTTTAAAAAATTAAATTCTTTCAACGGCGTTTTTTTCCACCCAGCCTTTTAAGCCCTGGGATTTGACGATAACCTCAAACCACGAGTCTTTCTCGTCCAGCACCAGGAGTAAATGGCCTTGCGCCGCACTGGCGCTGGCGGGGAAATTGGTGCCCGGCCCGCTGCGTATTTCGGCCGACGGCGCGGCCACTACGGCCAGCGGTTCGGTTTCCAGCGTGTGCCGCCACCACATCCAGCCGCCGCATAATACAAACGTAACCGCAAACAGCGCGAGTACGCGGCCGAATTTGCGTTTGACGAGCCACACGCTTCCCAGCGTACAGCAGAGCCATAAAAGCAGAAAGAACAGGCCTTTGAGTTCCTCGTAGGACAGCGCAAAAAACGCTTTATGCAACGCGCCCGGCATGCCGGCGGGAACCAGTTTTTCTCCGCCCGCGGCAAGCGCCAGCGACAAGTTGTGCCGGATGTCGGCGTCGCGCGGGGCCAGTTTAAAAGCGCGGTAATAGTTGGCCGCGGCCAGGCCTTTGCTGCCCATCTTAAAATAGCAGTTTCCTATATTGTAGTAAAGAAAAGGGTCGTTTGGGCGATTTTTCAGCTCCTCTTCGTACACCCCCAGGGCGTTGGAAAATTTACCCTGGCGGTAGGATTCTTCCGCCTGCTGGAGCGCGCTTTGCGCAAAGGCCGCACCCGCCGCCAGCAGGAGCCACCCCGTTAAGAAAAAAGAAATTGTGCGTTTCATTTGCATTCTTCCTCCAGCAGTTTGAGTACGTCCTGCGCCTGGGTGGACAGGTTCGTCGCGCTGTGTGCGCCGTGGCCGCTGGGGGCGAAACGCGCCGCGTCCAGCCGCTGCCACAACAGCGAAAACGCTTCCGCCGTGGACGGTTTTACGCCGCGTTCTTTCAGCGCGGCCAAAATGGATTTTAAGGGCAGGCTGCCCGTGCTTATTTTTAATTTTTCCTGCAAGTAGCCGGAAACGGCGTCCGCCACCGCCTCTTCGGACGGGGCTTTTCTAAGGGCGTTTTTGGCGGCCGCATACGCGCGTTTCTGTGCGAGCGACTTGCGCCCTACCGAGGCAAACAGCGCGCCCGCCGCCAGGAGTCCCAAAAATAAAGCGTTTAAATTTTTCCACGCGGCCAGTTTGGCAAGCGCGCCGGGTTCGGGCGCATAGGTGGTTTTGAGGTAGCGCACGTCGCTTCCCAGCGTTTGCAGACCGGGTGCGCCGGACGCTTCGGCGAAGTTAAACCCGCTTTCCGTTTTGGTGGACGGGGTAACCGTCAGCTGAATAGGGTTCGTATTAAGCGTGACGTACTGTTTTGTCTTCGGGTCGAAATAAGACCATTTTACGGCCGGCACCATATAAACGCCCGATGCCGCCGGCACTAACACCGTTTTGAAAGTTTTGTATCCGCGCGGTTGGCCGTTTGCAGAAGGCAAAGAACCCGATTCGGGCGCGGCGGGATAGATTTTAAAACCGGCCAGGGACGGAAACATCAAATCCCCGGTGGATTTTAAATTGTCCGGTCCTTTGACCGTAACGGTTACGTTAACGGCTTCGCCCGCTTCCACCGCAGCGGGTTCAGCCGCGGCCGTGAGCGTATACCCCTGGCCTACGGCTCCGTAGAACGACGCGGGTCTGCCGTCGGTAGGCACGGCTTGCGCGTGAATAGTGATGGGGGCGGATTCGGCGGTCCGTTCTTCGGATACGGCCGCACCGCCGAACAGGCGGTCAAACGCGGAAAGCGGCGAGGAGCCCGTCTGATAGCGTACCGAAGCCGGGCCGATCAGCCCCGCTCCGGGCGCGGCGGCGGCCAGCTGGTAGCGTTGTTCTTCGTAGCGGTACAGCGTGCCGCCGATAGCCTGCGTACCCTGGGCCGTGGAGGCCGAGTGCATAAACAGGTTGGTGACGGACGGCTTTTGATAAGGCGCTTCGTAAAACGGTTGGGAATAGTAAAAGCGTACGGCAAGCGTAAACGGCTCGTTTACATACGGCGTTTTGTTGCTGACGGCGGCCACCAAAAAGTAGTTTTCGTTTCCGCGCGCATACGCTTGGTTGGCCAGCGACGCTTCCAACGGCGGCAGCGAGGGGTCGGCCCGTTCCGCGGTCCGGGTGCGGTTTGCTTTTTGTGCGGCGGGCAGGCTTTGGGCGGTGCGGTAAATCCGCACGGAAATGGGAGCCGTTTTATAGGTTTTTCCGCCGTGGGTAAACGTAATCGGGCCAATGGTGGCCGGGCCCGCAAAACGCGGAAGCATGATATAACGAAATTCCAGGGTGGTGCTGTCATTTACGGTGTTTTGTTCCACTTCGCGCGAGTAGACGTTGAAAGCCGGCAGGCTGGGCAGCTGGGGCATTACCATATTGCCCGATACCCCGCTCACCCGTACGGTCAGCGTTAGTTCGTCGTCTAAGGTGAGAGCGTTTTTGTCGACGGAAGCCGTCACCGTCGCCTGGGCCGCGGCCCACACGCCTGCGCATAAAAAGGAAAGGATTAAAAACGTTTTTTTCATAATTACCAGTCTTTTTCCACCGTGTCGTCTTGCGCGGCTCCGGCCGCCTGCGGTTTTTTGTATTCGTTTTCCCGCGCCATTTGCATAATGCGGTCCGCCGCATCTTTATTCTCCTGGTTTTTGGAAGAATTTTGCAGTTGGTCCCCGGCGGAATTTTGTTCGTCCTGCGCACCGCCGCCGCTCTGGTTGGGCGAATCTTGGTTTTGATTTTGGTCGTTTTTGTTGTCTTTGTCGTTTTGGTTTTGCTGTTCTTCCAAAATCAGCTGTAAATTGTGTATGGCGTCTTTGTCTTTCGGGTTTTGCAAAATAACCTGACGGTAAATTTCGGCCGCTTTCTTTTTGTCGCCCGCGCGGTAGTAGGCGTTGCCCAGGTTGAAAAGCGCGTCCTCTTTGAGGCTGCCTTCCTGCCGGGCGGCTTGTTTAAAAGCCGCTTCGGCGGAACCGTAATCTTTTAAATAATAGGCCGCCGCGCCCGCCCCGAAAGAGGCGGCTTCGTCTTGCGGCTTGTCATGCAGAATTTGGTTGTAAACGGCCAGGGCCTGGCCGTATTTTTTTTCTTCAAAGAGTTTGCCGCCTTCGCGCAGCCCGGCCTGCACCCCGGCAAAAGCGGGTGCGGCGGTGAGGATTAGTAAAAGTAAAAGCGGCGTTCTCATAATTCTATTTTACCTTTTTTATGCGTTTTTTTCCCCGGACTGCGGTTTGCGTCCGCGCGGCCACAGCAAATACGCCGCCAAGCACAGCATGGCGAGCAAAAGCGGGATTTGGTAGCGGTTTTTATAAGCGGCGCGTTTTACCGCGCTGGAGAGCGTTTTATCCAGTCCGCGCAGGGATTCTTCCACCCGCGCCGCCACCTGGGCGGGGGAGGTGTAGGAAATATATACGCCGCCGGTGGCCTGGGCCAGTTCGATTAGAGGTTTTTCGTCCAGCTTGGAAACGACGGTATTGCCTTGCTTGTCCTTTTTATATTCGGACACGTTGCCCGCCGCGTCCGTCCGGGCGGGGATAAGGGTGCCTTCTTTGGTGCCGATGCCGATGGCAATTACCCGTACGCCGTATTTAGCGGCGGTTTGCTGGGCGGTTTCCAGGTCTTTGGGCGAATGGTCTTCGCCGTCCGTCAGCAAAATAAGGGCTTTTTGCCCGGGATATTTGGCCAGCATTTTGGCCGCGAGCGACACCGGCGCGGCCAGCGAGGTGCCGTTTACGGGCAGCATGTCCGGCCGCAGGGCGGAAATAAAGTATTGCAGAGCGTCGTCGTCAGTCGTAATCGGGCATTGAATGTACGCCTGGGACGTAAACGCAATAATCCCGATACGTTCTTCGTTTAAATTGTTTACCAGCATGCGGAGCATGTTTTTGGCGTTATCCAGGCGGTCGGGGCGCAGGTCCCGCGCGCGCATGGAGGCCGATACGTCCACGGCGATGACGGTTTGGGCGAACGCGCCCTGCGCTTCGATAATTTCCGTGCCCCACTGGGGGCCCGCCAGCGCGGCGAATAAAAAGAACTCCGCTAAAAAGAACAGGGCCGTGCGCCACGCGCTCACCGGGCGCAGGTGCGCCGTTAATTTGGCGTAAGCCGCGCGTCCGAACAGGGCGTTAACGGCCCGCTCTTTTAATTTTCGGCCCGCCCAAAACACAAGCGCGGTCAGCGCCGCGGCGGGTACAAAGTAGAGCAAATAAACGGGACGTGCAAAGAGTTCCATATTAAGGCACCTTTATTAAAATTAATTTTTCAAGCGCAAGCCCCAGGGCGGCGCATAACAGCGCAAGCAGTAAAACCGGCTGGAAATAATCCGTCCGGCTGACGGTGGAACTGGGGGAAAATTCCGTTTTTTCCAGTTCGTTGATGGTATCGTAAATTTTGGTCAGTTCGCTTTCGTTGTTGGCGCGGTAGTATTTCCCGCCCGTCAGTTCCGCAATTTCCATCATCAGCCCTTCGTTGATTTCGTCGGCCTGGCTGGAATAGGGATTGCTTCCGGGGGCGCTTGCGGTGCCGACGGTATAGACGCGGATTCCGTACGCGGCCGCGGCTTTGGCGGCCATCAGCGGCTCAATGGCGCCGGCGTTGGAGTCTCCGTCCGTCAGCAGGATGATTACTTTGCTTTTGGCTTTGCTGTCTTTTAAATGGTTGGCGGCTACCCCGAGCGCGTCGCCGATGGCGGTATAGTTGGGGTCCACAATGCCCAAATATAAAGAGGAGATGTGTTCCTGCAAGGCGTCGTGGTCCAGCGTCAGCGGGGCCTGGAGCATGGCCGCTTTGGCAAACGCCACCACGCCGATACGGTCGCTGACGCGTTTGGAGATAAAACGCGATGCCGTCTGTTGGGCGGCCACAAAGCGGTTGGGATAGAAGTCCTGTTTTTGCATGGAGGCGGAAACGTCCATCAGCAAAATGATGTCAATCCCTTCGGAGGGGGGGAGAATGGTGCGGTCGAGGCGGACGGGCCGCGCGAGGGCGACAGTCATCAAAATAAGCGCGACCGTATAAAGTGTAAGCGGCAGCCAGCGCGTGAAAAGTACGCGCAAGGAGGCCTGCTGTACTTTTAACCGCGCCATGGAATAATTAATCCGCCGGGCAAACGCGCCGCGGAAAACGGTCTGCGCTAAAAACACCCCAAACGGAATCACAAGCAATACAAACGCCCAAGGGGTCATAAATCCCGCCTGTTCCCCGGCAATACGGGTGAAAATCAGCGCGCAGGCGGCCGTAAAGGTCAGTGCTGCGGTGCCGAGAATGGCCGCCGCCATGAATTTCGAGTCGCGCCGTACAAAAAGCGACGCCGCCAGCGTGCCCAATAAAAGCCCCGTGCTGATAATAAAAAAGTAGATCATGCGTCCTCCTTAGGCGGCAGCAGGGTTTCTTTGGGGGACGTTTCGCGGATGATTTGGCGCAGAAGCTGGATATCTTTGTTGCGTACGGCCTCTTCGGGCACGGCTTTGGCGAATTTAACAAGGTCGCCGGAGCTTAAAAAACTCCTCAGCGCGTAGAGTACAGGGACCATGGCGGGCATGTTTTTGACGCGGCGCAAGAGTTCCGCCGACGTATCGGCCGACGCGTCTATTTTAAACTGCCGCCACAGGTATTCGCGCAGAATGTCGGACAGTGTGATATAGAACAGTTTATAATGGCGTTGTTCCCACAGGCCGCTGTTTAAGAGCGCGTCAATTTTGGAAAGCGCAATTTCGTCCGACGGGCGGTTATCTTCCGCCTGCTGTTGTAAAACGGCCAAACTTTTTTCCTGCGTTTTTTTGTACCAAAACCACAATACGCCCGCCAACGCCAGGGCCGCCAGCGCGGCCAGCAGCCACGTCAGCCAGCCGGCGGGAATTTGCGGCGGGCGGATTTCGCGGAAGTTTTTGTCGTCAAACGTTTTGGCCGGGGCGACGGTGATAAATGTTTCGTCCTCCGCTTTGGCGGCTGTTTTGCCGTTTTGGGAGAGCAAAAACGTGGCGGTAAACGTGGATTTACCAAGCGTAAACGGCAGGACAGTAAAATCGAACGTTACGGTGCCGGGCGAATTTTGGCGTTTGGCGCGGTCTTTTATTTCAAAGTCGGGCGAGAGGGACGCTTCGTCCAGTTCCACCTGGTAGCCGGGCGTATGGCTGAAATCGTATTGCAGGGCGAACGGCTGTGCAAACGCGATGCGCTTGGGCGCCTGCTTTTCAATCAAGCTGAGTTCCTGCGCCGCAAGCGGCGTAAGCAGGCAGATAAGTAAAAAAGAAAAGAGAAATTTTTTCACGGTTATTTCCTCAATTTTTTTGCGCGGCGTTTAAAATACGAAATGACCGGGTCCGCCGGCGGCTGGGCCGTATCCACGGTGATGGATTCTATCTTATATGGGTTAAACAGCGCGCGCAGTTCGGCTCCGTGGTGTGCCCGGTAGGCGGCCAGTTCGCCGTCCAGTTCGCCGGATGCCAGGCTGATGACGTCTTCTTCTCCCGTTTCGGGGTCGGTTACTTCCAGGCAGACGTTTAAGCGCGGCGCTTTTTCTTCCAGCCTGTCTTTTAGAACGACGGGGATTAAATCGAACTTTTTGGCGGCCAGTTTAAAGGGTTTTGAGAATGCGTCCACGGGGGCCAAAAAGTCGGAAATTAAAATTAAAATGCCCTGGCGTTTGACGACTTTGGATAAGGTTTCCAAGCACAGGCCGATGTCCGTGCCGCGGCTTTTGGGTTCAAAGGCCACCACTTCGCGGATAAGTCGCAGGATGTGTTTCTTGCCTTTTTTGGGGGGAACAAAGAGTTCAATTTGGTCCGAAAACAGCATTAGTCCTACTTTGTCGCTGTTTTTTAAGGCCGAAAAAGCAAAGAGCGCGGTCAGTTCGGCGGCGGCTTCCTGCTTTAATTTATCCGTGGAGCCGAATTTGAGGGAGGCGGATACGTCGCACGCGATGATGAGCGTCAGTTCGCGTTCTTCGTTGTATTTTTTGATATACGGTACGCCCGTGCGCGCGGTGACGTTCCAGTCGATGGCGCGGATGTCGTCGCCCGGGTTGTATTCGCGCACTTCGGCAAATTCGATGCCCTGGCCTTTAAACGCGCTTAAATACTCCCCGGCGAACGTTTCCGACACCAATTTGTTCGTCTGGATTTCAATTTGGCGTACTTTTTTTAAAATCTCCGCGGTATC
>JAUNWB010000021.1 GCA_030540535.1 Elusimicrobiales bacterium | reverse complement strand
CAGCGTTATCGCCCAGCATTTGGCCCAGAAAGGCTACAGCGTTTCGCTGTGGGAATACAACGAACAGCTGCTCAACGTGCTTAAAACCATGGGCCGCCACCCGAACATCCCCAATTTTAAAATTCACGACAATATCCGTCTGACGGCCAGCGTGGAAGAAGCCGTAAAAGACACCGATTTAATCGTTTTCGTCATTTCTTCCAAAGCCATCCGCATGTTCTGCCGCGAACAATTAAAACCCCTATTAAATGGCCGCGCGGTACCTGTAGTCAGCGCGTCCAAAGGTAATGAAGACGGGACTTTTAAAACCATTTGCGAACTTATCGAAGAAGAACTGCCGCAGCTGAAAGATAAAACGCTCGCGTTTTCCGGCCCCAGCTTTGCGCTGGAAGTGGCGCAGAATGTGCCGACCAAAATCATGCTGGCCGGGAAAGACCCGGCGCTCGTGGATGAAATCCGCGACGTAATGAGCGGGGACCCGATTATCGTCGTCCCGGCTTCGGACCGCCGCGGCGTGGAATACGGCGGCGGCATTAAAAATGTGCTTGCCATCGGATGCGGCGTTATCGACGGCATCGGCGACGGCGCCAACGCCAAAGCCGCCCTTATCACCCAGGCTTTGCAGGAGATGAACGATATCATCGTCAGCCAGGGCGGGCAGGCGGGAACCGTCTACAGTCTGGCCGGATTCGGCGACGCAATTTTGACGGGTATGTCCGCCATTTCCCGCAACCGCCGGTTGGGCGAAAAGCTGGGCGCGGGCCTTTCTTTGGAAGAAGCCAAGAAAGAAGTGGGCACGATTGCCGAGGGCGTGAACTCCGTACAAAGCGTGTACGATATCGCCCGCAAAAATAACCTCAAAACCCCGATTATCGACGCCATTTGGCAGATTGTCTGCCAGGGCAAAAAACCCTATGTGCTGCTGCACGCCATGGGATTTACCAACCGGGGCAACAAATAAATTTATTCCGCAACAAAAAAATAGGCCAAAGGACGAAGAAAATGAATAAGGACGACGTAATCCGGCACTTAACCCGGCATGTTTTAGACAAAAAACAGGCCAAAATGTCGGTAGATAAAGTTTTTGAAATTATTAAACACGGTTTGAAACGGGACGGCAAAGTAGTAATCAGCAATTTTGGATCGTTCCAATTAAAAACGGCGCGCCCCGTAACGCGCCACAACCCCAAAACGGGCGAAAAAGTACAGGTGCCCGCCAAACAAAAAGTGCGTTTTAAACCGTCTGAAAATTTACTAAAGAAGTAAAAAAATTCCCGGAGCAACCGCCCGGGACAGACAATTTAAATCCCCGGGGAAACCCGGGGATTTTTTATGTTTTAAGGAAGCGTATAACGCGTAAATCCGCTGAAAAGCGCATTTGCCGTGGGATTCGTTCCCCCCAGGCTTTTGCATACGCTTTGGGCAACGTTATCCGAGGTTTGCGCATGACAATAAGTTCCCCCCGTACACCCGCCGACCGACATTAATTTTTCATAATGTAAGTTCCCCTGGTCCCACCGCAACGCGTTGGAACCGTGTACGTTACAGTTGGAACCGTGCTTATAGTTGATGGAAAATTTCCCACAATTTGCCCAGGTTAAGTCAGCGGCACCACCGGGGAACGTACATCCGCCGGGAAGCCCGAAGTCCAACTCGCTCAAATCGTTTGCAAACTGACCGTTTGCCATATAATACACTTCCTGGGCGCGCACGACGGCATCCACCAAAACCATCTGTTGGGTAAGGCGGCTCTTTTCCACCGCCACGCGGTACTGCGGGAGAGCCACAGCAGACAAAATACCGATGATTAAGACGACGACTAACAACTCTATAAGCGTAAAACCTTTTTTCATAAAAAACTCCTTAGCGCGTTGATTTACAAGGTTATTATTTATTTTAACACCACATACCCCAAAAATCAACCCGTTAGGAGTAGGATATCAAAAAAAAAAAAGAATCAAGGCCCAGAGCCTGGGCTCCCCACTTGTCCGCGCTCATTAGACTAGTTAAAGCCACACTGTTTAGACATGTCGCAAGGTTATGCACTACTTTTTGTATCGACAAAAAGTAAGCAAAAAACTCGCAGGCCAGATCCTATAAAACGCATTCTCAGCGGACGTTTTTACAACTCGCTTCGCTCAAACAAATAAAAACGTTTTCCGCCTTGAGGCGTTTTATAAACAGGATTAAGGCCTGCACAAACAACAACAGCAACGACATAAACAGGACTAAGGGCGGGGAAATAAAACGGGTATTTTGCAGACAACAAAAAACGGGCTCCGAGTGGAGCCCGTTTATAAACTTATTTCAGCGGTTAGCCCAGCAGTTTGCCGAGCATTTGGCTGATGATGCGCGGATTGGCTTTGCCTTTGCTCATCTTCATCACTCCGCCCACCAGCGCGCCGATAGCCGCTTTGTTGCCTTTTTGGTAATCGGCCACCGCTTTGGGGTTGGCGGCGATGGCGGCTTTGGCCCATTCTTCCAGCTGGCCTTCGTCGCTCACCTGCACCATACCGCGTTTTTCCACCACGGCGGCAGGGGCTTCGCCCGTTTTCCAAATTTCGTCGAACACTTCGCGGGCCTGCTTGCGGTTGATTTTGCCGCTTTCGGCCATTTCCAAAAGTTCCGCCAGGCGCGCGGCCGGGATGGGAGAATCCTGGATTTCCTTCTTTTCGGCGTTAAGCATACCCAAAAGGTCGGTTTGAATCCAGTTGGAAGCGGTTTTTAAAGACACTTTGCCGCTCTTGGTGACTTCTTCGAAATAGTCCGAAATTTCGCGCGAACTCGTCAGCACGCCCGCGTCATAAGCGGAGAGCCCGGCCTTTTCAAACCGCGCTTCCTTGGAAGCGGGCAGTTCCGGCATGGTTTTTTTGACGTTTTCGAGCCATTCTTCCGCAAGTACCACGGGCGGCAAATCGGGTTCCGGAAAGTAGCGGTAATCCAGCGCGTCTTCTTTGGAGCGCATGGGTTTGGTGACCAGTTCTTCTTTATCCCACAGACGCGTTTCCTGTTTCACCTGGCCGCCACCGTTTAAAATTTCGGTTTGGCGGTTGATTTCGTAGGTCAGCGCGTCTTTAACGGCTTTAAAGGAGTTCAAATTTTTGATTTCCGCACGCGTGCCGAACTTTTCCTGCCCGACAGGGCGCAGCGACACGTTCACGTCCACGCGCAGTTCGCCTTTTTCCATATCGCAGTTGGACGCACCCACCCAGCGCATCAGCCGTTTGATTTCGGTCAAATACGCGTAGGCTTCGTCCGGCGAGCGCATATCCGGCATGGATACGATTTCCAAAAGCGGGCTTCCGGCGCGGTTGTAGTCCACCAGCGAATAATCCGCAAAATGCGAGGATTTCGCCGCGTCTTCTTCCAAATGCGCATGGTGAATGCCGATTTTTTTCTTCTGCAGATTGTCTTTCGGCCCAAAGGTGATTTCAATATATCCCGCGCCGTTAATCGGCTCGTCGTACTGGGTAATTTGGTAGCCTTTGGGCAAATCCGGGTAGAAATAATGTTTGCGCGAAAAGGTGGAACGGCGGTTGGTAACGCAGTTCATGCTCAGCCCCGCGCGGACGGCCAGGGACAAAGCGCCCTCGGTCAGCACGGGCATAACGCCGGGATGGCCCGCGCAAACGGGGCAGATGGCGGTGTTGGGCTTGGTATCTTCGCCCACGCCGTTGGGACAGGCGCAAAACAGTTTGGTTTTGCTGGCGAGCTGGACGTGTATCTCCAGCCCGATAACGGGTTCAAATTGGGTAGTCACGATATTATTCTCCTAAATTATTATAATATCAAATATGGTTCATCTTTTTAAGCCCACCTCGTACCGCACGGGCGCCGCGCTGGCCGTAGGAGCCACGCTGGCGTGGAAACTGGTATCGTTTGCCAACGCCCTCTTGGTGGCGCTGTACTTCGGCGCGGACCGCGCGACGGACGTTTACTTCTATATTATTATGATGATGGGCTTCGGCGTTACGTTTTTACAGCGCATGAACGCGGCGGCCGTCATCCCGGAAGCCATGACGCTTGACGCCCAAACCGAAAACGGCGGGCGGCCTTTATTAAACGGTTTTTTATATTTTTATCTGCTTCTTATGCTCGGCCTGACGGCACTGGGCTTTTTTTGCCCCGTACGGCTGACGGGGTTATTCTCCCGCTTTGACGCGGCCCAGCTGACGGCCCAGCGCGCGATACTCACGTGGGGTTTTTTATTATTCGGCCTTCAGCTGCTTACTTATTATTTAACCGCTGTGCTGGAAATGTACCGCCGCTTTGCCGCCGCGGTTTTTACGCCGCTTAACGCACTTTTGCCGCTGGTCTTTCTGCTGTGCTTTGGCCGGACGGCGGGCATTATCAGCATGATTTACGGCATGGCCGCGGCCAATGCGGTTCAAATTGCGGTCTTTTTATGGATGATGAAAAAGGAACTGGCGTGGAACTTTACGCATGTTTCCGTCCGGCCCGCACGCGCGTTTGCCAAAAACCTGGCCAGCAACCAGCTGATTGAACTGGCCAACATCGTGGCCAGCCTGCTGCCGCTGTATCTGCTCAGCGGGCTTTCGGCCGGGCTTGTCAGCGCGCTTAATTACGCCAAACAGCTGGCCGATTCCCCCACCGAAATTTTCACCCTGCGCGTAACGAACGTATCTAAAATCCAGCTGACGGAAAGCGCGGCCCAAAACGACAAAGCCGCCCTGAACGATAATTTTTTGAACACCCAGCACTTTTTGCTTTTTCTGTTAACGCCGCTGGCGGTATTTACGGCTTTTTACGCGCCGGAAATCGTCACGCTGTTTTTTAAACGCGGCGAATTTAACGCCCGGGACGTACAGCAAGCCGCCGCCTTTTTACGCCCGCTGATGGGGATAATGCTGTTTATGGCGCCCGTACTGATGCAGAATAACGCGGTAGCGGCGGGAAGAAAATTAAAAGAATTTTTGCCTTATGCGCTGGCGGGAATTGTGCTGTTTATCGCACTAACCCCGGTGACGGTGCGGTTATGGGGCGCATTTGCGTATCCGTACGCGCAGATTGCGTGCTGTTTTGTAGGGCTGTATGTAAATTATTTATTCTTTAGAAAGCACTTCCCGTTTATAGCGTACGGGTTTTCCCTGCGCCGGGCGGCGCGGCTGCTGGCAGTCAACGTGATTGCGCTGTTTCCGTCGGCCGTGTACGCGTTTTTCGGGGCGGGTACAAATGCGTTTGTAACTGTACTCATCGGCGGGATTATCTTTTTGGCGGCTTTATTTTGGCTGACGCGCCGCAGCGGCGATTGGGACGATTTCCTCCGCCAGCTATTCGAGCGGGTTTAACGGAAACAACACAAGCGGCGCAGAAACTTTGCCGCTTTGTCATACGGCAATCCGCACCGCAAACATAGGGATAGAAAACTAACCCGCAGGCGCAGCTTCCAAGGCCAATTTCGGCGGGCAAAAAGAGGAACTTTCAAATCGTCTTTATGCGTTTTCAGCAAAGCCCGCTGCGTTTTGTTTAAACCGAATTTTTCCATAAAACTCGTCAAACAAATAAACCGTACCCGTTCAAAGCCGGGGGCCAGCTCGTTATATCGGCCCGTATTTACCAAGTGTTTTTTAGCTAGTAAAAAGCCTTCGAACACCCCTTCAAAACGGTTGACTCCGGACGAGCTTTGCGAATTCGGCCGTGCCTGGCGGTAGTAATATTTGGCTTCCGGCGCAAGGGCAAGCGCTTGGGCTCCGGCCAGTAATTGTATGGACGGTAAAATATCATCGCCCGTGCGCAAAGAAGGAAAAGTAAGTCCGGTTTTATTTGCCAAATCCCGGCTGAAAAGTTTACCGCACAACGCAAGGGCGGCTGAAAAGTTTTCAAACACCCGGGCGCGCGCAGCCCCCGCCAAAACGCGTTCATTCCAAAAAGTTCCTTCCGGCCCGGAAGAGTTTTCCGTATCTGCCGCAAAACGGTACATCGGCGCGATAACCAAGTCCGCCCCCGTTTGTTCCCGCGCCGCCCATGAAGAGGAAAAGTAGTTGGGGGATAACACATCATCCGAATCTACAAACGCAAGATATTCCCCCTGGGCGCGTTCCAACCCGTTTTTCCGCGCCGCGGCGACGCCTTGATTGGCTTGCTCCACATAAAGCCAATTTGGATACTGTGCTAAAAATGATTTGCAAATATTGCCGCTGCCGTCCGAAGAACCGTCATTTACCAAAATAACTTCTAACGGCGCAAAGGTTTGCGCCGCCACGCTTCGGAGGCATTCTTCCAAATACGCTTCCACATTGTAAATGGGGATAATTACGCTGATTTGCGGGCGTTTAGACATAAATTTTCGTATGCGTTAATATAGTCTTCCAGCGAAAAACGTTTGGTTATTTGCTGTGCATTTTTGGCAAACTGGGCGCGGCGCGGTTCGTCTTTCATGAGGTCAGCCAACTTTTCGGCCAGGCGGTCCGTATAGTTTTGTTTGACTAAAAAGCCGTCCACTCCGTCGCGGATGATTACGTCCGGCCCCGTACACGAAAAACTGACGGCGGGCAGCCCGGCAGCCAGGGCTTCCAACAGCACCATGGGGAACCCTTCCGCTCGGGAGGACATGGCATAAATTTCCGCATGGCGGTAAACCGCGTCCAACCCTTTTACAGGCGGCACGAATTGCACGCAGTGCTGTACGTCCAAGGTGTCAGCCAAACTTTTCAACTCGTTTTCTTCCGGCCCCGCGCCGATGACGAGCAGTTTCCAATCCGGGAATCCGTCGCACACGCGCCGCCAGGCTTCCAGCAAACGGTCAAACCCTTTTTGGCGCACCAAACGCCCCACGGCCACTACATATTTGTAACGGTCCGGCATAAATTCCGGCCGCGGCAAGAACCATTGTTTAAGCGGCAGCGCGGGATTATAAATTACCAGCGGTTTCCAGTTAGGGTGATACAAAGCGATAAACTTGCGGTCCCGTTCCGACAGAACCGTAACCGTATGTGCGCGGGCGAGTAAAAAGTTGCGCAAAATCTGCCATTTTCGGGAATAAGTTAAATAGCGTACGTCCAGATGGTCGGCATAAATGTACGGTACGCGCAGGAAAAGGCACGACGCCAACACGCTGACCGTCATAAAGCTGATTACAACGTCCGGCCGCGTTTGGCGCAAAGCGCGCGTCATTTTCCACAGCCGTGCAAACCCGCCGAAAAATCCCGCTTTTTTAAACGTGGGCAAATTGGCACGCACGCGGGTGACGCCTTCGGGCACCGAATAAAAATCCGGCACCGAATCGTCCAGTGTAAGGAGCGTTACTTCGTGGCCGCGCTGCGACAGACCTTCACACAAATACGTCATCACGCGTTCCGCACCGCCGCCGCCCAAGGTTCCGATTACACACGTAATGCGCACAAAATTACTCCCGGGTTACATGAGTTCCAAAAACGCGCGGACAAAATCCGCAAACGGAAATTTGTCTTTGAGTTTTCCCGCTTCCACCGCAATTCCCACACGGCGGCCCCAGTTTACCATCATTTCGTCAAGCGCCACGGTGAACGGTTCTTCTTCCCCGGCGTTTACAATCACGCCGTTTACGCCGTTAATAATCAGTTCCGTAACGGGGGCCGATTCGCACGCCACGCACGGCAGTTTGCTGGCCATAGCGTCCAGCAGGATATCCGCACGGGACGGATTCACCGCCGGATAGGCGAAAATATCGGCGTTGCGCAAAAGGCTGTACGCGTCGGTGGATTCCGGCACGATTTCCGTGCTGGCTTCCAGCCCGTTTTTCGTGATAAATTTTTTGAGCGCGGTTTTAGCCGTTCCGTCGCCCACGATGGTTAAATGCCAAGACGTATGGGCCGGGGCCAGGCGCGCCCAGGTTTTTAACAGCGCGTCAAAACCGCTTTCTTTGGCCAGTTTTCCGACGGCCACGATGTTGTTTTCTTTCTTAAAACACGCGGGTTTGTTGTAGTTGTAATGCTCTACCCACACGGCAGGAGCGGCCACTTCGGCCACTTTTAAACCCGTGTAATTTTTTTTGTTAAGCGGTTTGTCCGTCGTTTTAATGACAAGCACCTGTTTGGCTTTTTTAAGAGTCGCTTTTTTGGTTTTAACGGCTTTGTCTTCTTTAAAATTTTCTTCTTCCGCGTAAACGAACGGAATTTTGGCTTCCGCGGCGCATTCGCACGCGGTTAAATTCATGAGCGAGATGACAAACTCCACGCCCTCTTTTACGAGCGCGGCGGCCAAGGTTTTGGGTTTGGCGAGCGCGGCGTACTCTTTGAGCGTTACGCCGGGTGCGGACTTTACTTTCCCTTTCACGGCGCGCACGGTTACTTCGTGCCCCGCGTTTTGCAGTTCTTCGGCCAGTTTTACACCCAGGCGCCAAGCGGTAAATTCTTTATTTCCCCCGATAAAAACAGTAATTTTCATCCTTTTATCCTCCAAAAATAATTCTTTATTATTGTACATAATAAAAGCCTGCCCCAAAAGAAAAAAGGCATAAAAAAACCGCCCTTTCGGGCGGTAATTATTAAAAATCTTGCGGGGACTGGATTTGAACCAGTGATCTCAAGGTTATGGGCCTTGCGAGATACCAGGCTTCTCTACCCCGCACTTTATTATAGCAGTTTGGCCAAACAAATGCAACCGGGTTTTATATTTTTGATTCTTCTTTTCTTTCGTAAAGAAGCAAATGACGACCTTACTTTTTGTATCGACAAAAAGTAAGCAAAAAATTTTCTTTCTTCTTTTTCTGGCAGCAGAAAAAGAACCAAAAAGACTGCCCGCCCGGGTCCCATAAAAAGCAGTCCGAAACGGGGCGTTTTACAACTCGCTTTGCTCAAACAAATAAAACGCCTTTTCCGTTTCAGACGCTTTTTATAAACAGGACTAAGGGCGGGGTTATAGAATAAAGGCTTGCCAGACGATAACAGCAAGCGGGAGATCCCGAACAAAAACTTTTCAGGATGACGCTATATGACATGCCGTGCAGAATAGAATAACATTCCAGCGTTTCGGCTGATTTTTCAGATTTGGAATAAATTTGCACCATAAGTTTGGCCGCCGCGTAGTGGTAATTACGCAAGGCCAAAGTCGGTGCAAAGTTACCCAAATATGGGAAATTGTTGCCCGTAAAAGCAAAAACGGATACGAAACTTTTTTCGTATCCGTTGTGCGTAAACCGAAAGATAAGTACAGCCGTTTATTCTTTATAAATGGGATAGTAGTAGATGCCCATGTACACCGGGTTGTCCATAAACCCTTTCACGTCCGACCGCACGGCCCATAAACCCGTCGGGTGGACGGTGTAAATTTGCATGGCGTCATCATGAATCAAATTATGCACCTGCTTATAAAGCGCGTTGCGCTTTTTGGCATCCGTTTCCGCCACGGCGCGTTCAATCAGCTTGTCGGCCGCCGGATTAGAATACCCCTGCGAAAGCGCATACCGCCCCTGGCTGTGCGCAAACGGGAAATAAAAGTTATGCGCATCGGCATAATCGGCCACCCAGCCGCGCGCCCACATGGGCATTTGGCGGCGGGCCGTTTTTTCCAGGAACGCAGGCCAGGTAACACCGCGCAAATCAATCTGGAATTTGGGATTCAAACTTTCCACGTTGCGTTTTAAAATTTCACTCGCGATTTGGCGCATTTCGCCGCTCGTATTATACGTAATCGTGAATTTAAAACCTTTCTCCCACACTTGGCCGCCCCAGGCTTTTTTAAAGTGTTCTTCGGCTTTTTTCAAATCAAACGAATAACGTTTGAAATCTTTGTCGTATTTAACAAGCCCGGCGGGAGCGGGGCCGAAAGACGCCTCGCCGCGGCCCTCCATGGACTGACGCAAAAACGCGTCGTAATCAAATGCGTATACGAACGCTTTGCGCAAGTCCCGGTCGGAAAAAAAGTCAGCGGGGATACCTTCTCCGTCCAGCTTGCCGGAGCCCACATCCGGGTTGGCCTGCATATTGATGTCGAGCGTAAAGAAAATCACCGGGTCGGTGCGCAGGCGGGGCAG
>JAUNWB010000370.1 GCA_030540535.1 Elusimicrobiales bacterium | reverse complement strand
CTTGGAGAGCATCACAAGTTCCACTTTATCAAACTGGTGGTTGCGGATAAGCCCGCGCGTATCTTTGCCGTACGTACCCGATTCTTTGCGGAAGCACGGAGAATACGCCGTTAATTTAATCGGCAGTTCCGCTTCCGGCACCACGCGGATGCGGTTTAAGTTCGTAAGCGGAATTTCGGCGGTGGAAATTAAAAATTGTTTCGGTTCGCCCGTCAGTTCGTACATATCTTCGCGGAATTTGGGCAACTGGCCGGTGCCGATTAAAATATCTTCGTTTACGATAACGGGCGGCAGCACTTCGGTATAGCCTTTTTTGGCGTGCAGGTCGAGCATGAACGAAATAATCGCGCGTTCCAAGCGGGCGCCGTCGCCTTTAAAAAGCGCAAAGCGGCTGCCGGACAGCGCGGCGGCGGCTTCAAAATCCAAAATACCGAGTTTTTCGCCTACGGCCTGGTGGTCGAGCGGTTTAAAATCAAATTTGGGAAGCGGAATGGAGCAGGGGATGTATTCCGGGTTGTCCGCGTCCGACACGCCCACCGGGATTTTTTCGTTGGGCATATTGGGAATGGACAAAAGCAAATTGTCGATTTCCGCTTTCAAAGGTTCCATTTCGGCTTCTTTGGCGGCCATTTCTTCTTTTAATTTACCCACTTCGGCCATGGCCTGTTTGGCGGCTTCGTCGCCCTGTTCTTTTTTAATTTTGCCGATGGATTTAGACATTTCGTTGCGTTTGGCGCGCAATTCTTCCACCTTGGCGAGTACCGTTTTGTAGGAAGTGTATTTCGCCAATACTTCGTCAATCTGCGCGGCCAGTTCGGGCTTGCGCAAAGACAAACGTTTTTTTACTTCTTCAGGGTTTGCAACGATTTGTTTAATGTCTAACATAGAATCCTCTTATTCTGTTTCTAACTTGATTAAATACGGTTCCGGGAACAAATGACGGTACGGTTTAAAGGTGGCCACGGCGTATTCCATCCCGTAGGACGTTAACAGCCGCATGCTTACCGGGGCCGACGAACTCTGCCCCGCCACCAGCGCCCCCACCGTCAGCGCCAGCAGTACAAACAGCGTTTTTACCATCGTAAAAAACGCTTTAAACACAAACGAGGCCGACTGCTGTGCAAACGTATAAGGGGTTTTGCTCATTTTCCTTCCCGCCGTTTGGCAAGTTCCTTGGTAAAACTTTTGACGAGCGCGCGGGCGATGTCGTCCGCCGCGTTTAACGCGTTGGGCGAAGAAGCGTCGTCCGACCCAATCCAAATAATTTCCGCCGTTTCCACATCCACCAGTTTGGCGATGATTCCCACCCGGGCGTTAATCGTGTATTCCGTGGGCTGGACCTCGGTCGAGTGCGAATACTGCGTGCCGACGTTGCGCGTATAACCTACATACGTACCGTCGGGCAGCTGCATCACGTCCTGCGTGTATACGGGGCGCGATTCGGTGCGGCGCGTGGCCGACATTTTAAGCTCCGTCCGCGCGGGCGTATAAGAACTCACTTCCCCGATCAGAAGAACGTCCACCCCTAAAATACGGCCGATTTCGCGCGTCGTTTCCGGCGACAAATAGCCGGACACGGAAATATGGTGTTCCCGCAGCACGCTTTCCAGCTGTGCGCGTTCCACCACCTTAAACCCGGACGCGATTAAATACTTGGCGAATAAATTTTCCACTCCCTGTACAGCCCC
>JAUNWB010000369.1 GCA_030540535.1 Elusimicrobiales bacterium | reverse complement strand
ACCTCGCTGTGGCAAGGCATTGACTTTGCCGAAACGCACGGCGCAAAACTCGTGCTGAACGGCGGCATTTTCTGTACGGGCGAAACGCTGCTGCACGATCTGCACATCGAAAGCTTTACGAATACGACCTATATCTCCGCCGAGGGTTATCCGCTCACACTGGGCGGCGGCATCGAATGCACGTTGTTCGCAAGCAGACGCATCGAGCGCTATCCGACAGTCTGCGGCGGCTCATATACGCGCACCAAAACGCTGAACCGACCGACCGATCTCACCATCAAAAGCGGCACCTGGGAAGTCGTCTCGGCGGGCAGCTATCACCCCTCCGCCGCACCCGGCTCGTACAGAGTCACGAAAGACCTTTCTCTGACGCTGCTCGGCGGCACGGTCAAGGGCAAGCTGTACGCCGCAGGATATAACTCGCTCGTCGGCAATGCGGTCGCAAATCTTGCGGGCGGCGTTTGCGACTGCGCGGTATTCGCCTTGCCGAGCGGCAACGCCGTCGTAAACGGCGACATCACCGTCAATGTCTCGGGCGGCGCTTTACGCGGCGACCTCGGATACGCGCAGGGCGACGGCGCAACGCATAACGGCAGCTTCACGCTGAATCTTGCGAGCGGCGACCTCACGCGGCTCGGCAGCGTCAGCGCCCGCACCGTCAGCGGCACGAACACGACGCAGCTAAATGTATCTGACAGCATCGACCTTGACGCCGCGATTGTCGGCGACGCCTCCTACCAAAACCCCATCGCGGGCTACGCCGACCCCTCGGTCGTCTACGCGGACGGCTGGTATTACTACACCTTTGCCAAATCCTACGGCGGCAAGCCCGGACTTTACATGGCAAAGGCGGCGAACCTCTGCGACATCGGCAAGACAGAGCCTGTGCTGATCTGGAGCCAGGCGCTCTCGGGCCAAGCGGCGGACATGGAAGCGCTTTGGGCGCCCCAGCTCTACTTCCTCGAGGGCAAGTGGTACATCTACGCCGCCTGCCAGTTCCCGAGCGATGCAGGCGACGACGCCGACGTCAGACGGCGCTATCCCTATGTGTGGATTGCCGACAGCGACGACCCGATAGGCAGCTACACCTTCTTCGGCTGCATGGAAAATGTCGACACCGAGGCGTACTCCTACCTCTCGCCGCGCATCATCGAGCATGACGGCAATCTCTATATGTTCTGCAGCGGCTTTTATCGCGAGGAGGACGGCGTCGGGCAGCACATTCAGCGAATGCGCGTCTGCCGCCTGGATTCTCCGACCCGCATGGCGACAAAGCAAATCGTCATTTCCTCCCCCGAATACAGCTGGGAGGCGGGCATCATGGAGGGTCCCTTCCCCTTCTACGGCAAGGACGGCACGCTCTATCTGATTTTCGCCGCCGGCCACACGCGCACCGACGAATACTGCACCGGCATCATGCGCTTTAACGGCTCGGCGACCGACAGTCTGACCAGGGTCGACCTTTGGCAGAAATTTGACGCCCCGCTCCAGTTCACCGACTATACAACCGGCGTTTACTCGCCCGGCGCCATGGTCGTCACGACCTCGCCCGACGGGCAGACGCTCTACGGCGTCTACCACGCGAAGGAATACCACTATTCCGCCTACACCATGCGCCGCATGTATATGCAGGAAATCACCTTTGACGAGAACGGCTTCCCGACGATGACCGCGCCGCTGCCGACAAAC
>JAUNWB010000368.1:766-1690 GCA_030540535.1 Elusimicrobiales bacterium | reverse complement strand
ATGAGGCATACGTCCCACATCCGGCGGCATTCCCGGCTGATGGCATCCCTGAGCGGTAGCCCACTCATGATATATTCCCGTTCTCTCATCATATTCCATTACGCAGATGGGAGGCTCCGGTGCCAGCGGCACGGTTCTTGTCTCAAATCCACAGATACCTCCCCCGATAAAATCCGCTTCCGCAAATTCCTTGTCCACATCACCTCGCTCCACTGACCCCAGCATACGCTCATCTCCAAAGCCCAATTCTTTTGGCCAACGGTTGCTTTCAAAATACTCGGGATAAATCTGCGGTGCTCCCGGCTCCATAGCCTTCATGGGATCAAAAACTGCTGGCAGATGCTCATATTCCACCTCAATCAAACGCATGGCCTGACGGCAAATATCCTCAGATTCCGCGGCAATAATCGCTACCGGATCGCCAACCATACGCAGATGCTGAGAAAGAAGAGGCTTTACAGCCGGCGTTCCCTGACGGAATTCCTTCGACCACTCCGGCTGATTCTCGTAAGTCACCACAGCCGCAACACCCGGAACTGCCTCAGCCTTGCTGATATCTATTTTCTTAATCATGGCATGGGCATATGGGCTTCCAAATACACGTCCATATAACAGATTGTCAAACTTATGATCCTCCAGATACACGCACTTGCCAGTAACTATATCGCGAGCATCCTTTCTGGGAGTGTATTTACCCAGATAACGATATTCCTTTTTGTCAATCATATCTGTTTTTTCCATGGCTACCTCCCTTCCTTTGCCACCTGCTCAACAGCTTCAAATACATGATAATGGCTGATGCAGCGGCAGAAATTCCCCGATAATGCTTCACCAATTTCCTCTTTTGTCGGATGTGGATTCTTGTTCAGCAGTGCTTTTGCCGACATAATGATACCAGGCGTGCAGTAACCGCACTGAAACGCA
>JAUNWB010000368.1:0-756 GCA_030540535.1 Elusimicrobiales bacterium | reverse complement strand
GCCTGCTGTAAAGGATCCAGCTCTCCTGTCTTCGGATCCTGAAGTCCCTCAACTGTGACAATTTCCGCCCCGTCACAGTCTACGGTCAGAATCATGCAGGAAGCAACTGCATCGCCATTCATAATCACGGTACAGCATCCGCAGGCTCCCTCTTCGCAGGCATCCTTTGCCCCGGTCAGATTCAAACGATTCCGCAGTGTTTTTACAAGCACTTCCGAATTCGGAATCACTCCCTGAATTGAGCCATCCCCCGTCATGAACATATGCTTCCTTCCATTAACGGTCAATGTAATCATTTTTGTTTCCAAAAAAAGCCCTCCTTTCCTTTGGCACGAGCAACCACTTCCAGGAACAGCAAGTTAAAAATACATATATATTTCAATTTATTTACTCAATTAATACATTTGTATTTTTGTTCAAAAATGCGCAAAGTTATGAAACATCCGCCGTTTCCCCTCTGCTCTGTTCCTGAAATTATTTGTTTTTCGTACTTTTTACATTTCTGTTGTTTCAAATTATATTCCCTCGAAATGCTTTTGTAAATACCTTTTTCAATTTTATTCCAAAAATAATACATTTGTATTTTATCCTTTCGTTTCTCAATATTACTCTTGTATTTTATTCAAAGTTGTAGTAATCTATTGATATGGACAACTTCTCAATACAGTAACGGCCACCCTACGCCGCCGAAGAAAGGGCACACATATGAATCACTCCATCGAAGCACAGATACGCTCCTGCTTTTCCCAGTTTGAG
>JAUNWB010000367.1 GCA_030540535.1 Elusimicrobiales bacterium | reverse complement strand
GGCCAAGTTGAGATGCGGTGGGAACATCAAGGGAGGTCGGCGTCAACCTGAAGGAAGGCTACAACGGCGACCTGACCAGCCGCGAGGCCGGCTCTGTCGGCGGCCAGATGGTCAACGACATGACACCCGTACGAACTGCGAACTATGAGCGGGCAGACCGCACAGCACCGGGCCACGTTCAGCACATTTCGTACATGGCTACCATCACCGCATAAATACAGCCAGGAGGCCGAGGGACATTCCCCCGGCCTCTTTTTTCCATCCTATGCCCCGCAGGGCATGGAAGCGACGCAATTTGAAAAATTGCATGGAGCGGAACCAACCTCTGACCCCGCCTTGTGCCTAACCCCGGCAAGCGCCCAAGGCCCTATCCGTGGCGGGCCACCCGGCCCCGGGCACACAGCAAGCCGTCCTTTGTCAACAAAAATACGGCCCCTTGCCGGGCCGTGAAAAAACCGCTTGCGCTATCCTAAAATATGCGATACAATACGGACAAGGCGAATAATAAGGGCAGGACATGGAGAGTTGCGACCTCCCCATGTCCCTATGCAGGAGCAACGACCTCCCACACAGCAGAATTTCTGCGCCACGCTCATTATACCGATAATCCCCGCATTTTACAAGGGGGGAAATCTCCGGTATGGGCTTGTGTGCTGTATTTGGACTGTGCAGGGATATACATACCTGCGCAGTCCTTTTTGTTCGCCCCGCAGGACCGCCCACGGGGATGGGAAACATCCCACCCCACGGGCTGCCTGTTGGGGAACAGCGCACAAGCCCATATTATATATAAGGGGAGAAAAAATATAATGAAATGTTCCAGATTTATCAAATTCCTCACTCTGGTATTGGCGCTCACCATGCTGGTTTCGGTCATCTGCGTCAACAGCTTCGCCTTTACCGCTTATGACGAGCTGCACGAGGAGGCTCAGCCGGTCAGCGACAAGACCACTACCACGCATGTGACCGCAACCACCAGCGACGGCAAGTCTGAAAGCTTCGACATCGTCATCGACCCGGAGTATTACGACATCAGCTGGGAACCCAACAGCACACTTACTGGTGTACCCGGCGTCACTGGAACTGCTATCCATACACGCAGTGACGAATCCGCAGCTGTCACGCACACGTATCGCTATATCGAGCATATCGTCGTGCCTGCCGGAACTACCAGCATCGTAGGTTGCTCCGGCCACCCGTCTATCGTCGTTATCCCTCGGAGTGTCAAGACCATCGCCGGCTTCTTCGGTGAGTTCAACATCATGAAAAACCCCGAACAAGTGCGGGAACTGTTCCTTAAACAGCGCAATCTTCCGTACGGCTCGTTCGTAGATTGTGCCTACAACGACTACTATCCGTACCTGATGGTGCTCTATGAGGGTACGGAAGCCGAATGGAAGCAGATTTACACGCCCGACCGTGCAGGCTCAGACCCCATAACTGGAGAGGACGGCTACACCTACGCCAACCAGGCCCGTATGCTCTACGAAAAGGGCTACGTCCGGTTCAACTGCGATTACTACACTCTGACCGGCACCGGCACCAAGCCCACCGAGCAGACGCCCGTTACGCCCAGCAAGCCCGCGGCAGCTACCGTTGGCGGATTTACGGACGTATCCGCCAGCGCCTACTATGCCGATTCTGTCCAGTGGGCCGTTGAGAATGGCATCACCACCGGTGTGACCAGCACCA
>JAUNWB010000366.1 GCA_030540535.1 Elusimicrobiales bacterium | reverse complement strand
TGCATCTCCTAATTATAATACTAATAATGGTCAATATCCATCAAATGGAGGTACAGTAGGAAAACCAGATAATGGCTCTGTGGGTAATGTTAAGAGATATGATGCTTGGGATTCTTGGGAAGAATAATCTCCTTTTGATTATCAATACAATTTGATATATAAAAAATATCGTGTGTACATCGTTTGTCGCAACATATTGTCGACAGCGTGTACACACGATTTATTTTTACTCTTCTTATACGCTTTTCGCTACTGTATAAGCAAGGAATTGGCTTTAATTGTCAGTATTGTCGTTATTTGTTATTTACTCCAAATCTTTCTTTGGCAAGAGCAGATTGAGCACTACTGCAAGGAGGAAGACTACGGCTACGCAGTTGTCGGCAAAGACGGTGCGAACAATCTCGGGGAATATGTTGAACATACCTGTGGCTTGGGTGAAACCAAGACCTACGCTGAGCGAAAGACTCACGATGATCATATTGCGCTGAGAGAATCCGCTACGAGCCATCATGCCAAAGCCGGCATACAGAATGCTACCAAACATCATTATGGTGCATCCACCAAGTACAGCCTGAGGAATCGTCGTTAGCGCATAGCCGATAACAGGGAATACACCGCCGATAATCATTATTATTGCTCCTATGGCTATGGTGAAACGGTTTACTACCTTCGACATGGCTGCAAGTCCTACGTTCTGACTAAACGAGGTGATAGGAGTACAACCAAAGATTCCTGATAAGCTACTCACGAAACCATCGCAACTGATGGCTTTTCCCATTTCTACTTTATGAGGGTTTCTGCCTAAAGCGCTATTGCAAAGTGCTGATGTGTCGCCAATAGTTTCTGTTGCTGATACAAGATATACGGCTGCAACAGAAAGAATGGCACCGATATTAAACTTTGGAGTGAACGGCAACAATGTTGGCAATGCTATTGCTGGTTGCTCTGCTATGCCGCTGAAGTTTACCATTCCCATGGCGCAAGCAAGGATGTAGCCTACGATAAGACCAACGAGAACGGAGAGCGAACGAAGGAAACCTTTGGCAAAGACTTGGCATAGGAGGCATGCCAATAGGGTGGTGGTGCCCACAATCCAGTTGTTGAGGCTACCGAAGTCGGGTGCGCCCTGACCACCAGCAAAAGAGTTTGCACCAATAGGAAGAAGCGAAAAGCCGATGGCTGTTACTACCGTTGCTGCTACAACATGTGGAATGAGCTTAACCCAATATTTGGCAAAGAGTCCGAGCACACCTTCTATCAAACCACCAATGATGACGGCTCCTATCAGCGTGCCCATGCCATATGCGCTGGCAATGCTTATGGATAGTGAGAGGAATGTGAACGATATTCCCATTACAATAGGCAAGCGTGAGCCTATGCGCCATATTGGATATAGCTGTACCAATGTGCCGATACCTGCTATAATCATACAGTTTTGTATCAGCATAGCGCTAACAGCACTATCAAGACCAATGGCGCTCGATAGAATCATGATAGGAGTGATGTTGCTAACAAACATCGCAAGAATGTGCTGAAGACCAAATGGCAATGCTTTGCCTACAGGCACTCTGCCATCGAGTGAATAAAGATTTTCTATTGAAGATTTCATATTTGTTGTTTTTCTATGTGTACCTTACCTTTTTACCTTTTTACTTTTTTACACTCTGCTATTATAAAAACGGAATAAGATTAC
>JAUNWB010000365.1 GCA_030540535.1 Elusimicrobiales bacterium | reverse complement strand
AAGGCAGGATATCTCGTTTGACGGCGCGGAGACCGCCCACAGCGCCGCGGAGGCGGTATCCCTCTGCGGGGGCGATGCGCTGGTGCTCGGCGGTGCGAGCGTATTCCGCGAATTTTTCCCTTATCTCAACAGAGTGTTCGTCACGAAGATCGGCTGCCGTCCGGAGTCGGACAGCTTTTTCCCGAACCTCGACGACGACCCCGCGTGGGAGATAACGGAACCCGGCGAGGAGCTGCGCGAGGGCGATATCTCATACAGATTTGTGTGCTACGAAAGGAAATGAGCGATGAAGAAGACGATTTTTGCCGCCTTTTTGCTCTGCGCCCTGCTGCTGACCGGCTGCGGAGGCAATAAAACAGTAAGCGATACCAAGCCCGAGGCCACAGGGGTCGTGCTCAGCGCCGGCGACTGCTTCAAGGTCAGCGAGGAGCACTCGAACGGCGTCACGCGGTACAGCTACAGCGTCACCGCGAAAAACGGCGAAACGCTCGAGAGCGCGCTCTGCGCCGAGCAGCCGCAGGTGGCCATAATAAACCCCGATCTGCTCGGCATCCGCTTCACCTCCGACGAGCATTTCTTCTGCCGCTACTACGACGTGAAAAACGGCTTCGTCTCCGAGTCGTTCTTCAACGCCTTCTGGGATAACGGCAAGCTCGTTGCGTATTGCGACTACGACAACGGCCACAAGATGGTGGTGCGGAGCATATTCGACAAAAACGGCTATTACTATGAGACGGAGATCGACTGCCCCTCATGGCAGCTCACCGTCACCTCCTGCGAGCTGAACGAGGAAACGGGCGAACTCACCGTGGGCTATGTCTACGGGACCGGCAACACCGCGGGCACGGTAAAGCTCCCCACCGCTGCGCCCGCCGAGCCGTGATCGAACGGCGCAAAGGAGCAGCTTCCTGCGCTGTATCCGCTACATTAACAGCAAACGGAGCCGGTATATTGATATCACAGTCGGTCGAAGTGTATAATTATAGAGGTCAACATTTAGGCTCAATGGATCCTGTAACTGGGGAAATATATAAACCGCCAGTACCCGGAAGAACAATAAAAATTCCATAATAAATGAGGTAACTATTATGCCTAAGAAAATTTGTTGCGACAGTATGCAATACCATTCGACTAATCATTGTCCTATTCATGTAACACCATATGAATGTCCAGACTGGTTAATTATTCATGATGAGACTGATGATAAATACGGGATAATTATTCATGATGGAGGAACGTCATTTGTAAAGATTGACTTTTGTCCGTGGTGCGGTAAAAAATTGCCATAGTTTAAAAATATAGATGTTATTGCTGCGGTGGACAGCGGCACGCTTGCGGTACAGTACGGGTATGACCCATGGGGTAAAGTGCTGAGCGATACCGGCAGCAATACAGCCATTGCAAACCTCAATCCTCAGCACTACCGTAGCTATTACTATGACGACGATGCTGACCTCTATTATTCCTTACAGCATATAGACTTTAATATTAAAGGGACTAAATCAAATGGCGTATGGAGTTTGACAGTGACGGTTACAGATACGAATGATTTTGATAGCTTACGTATTATTTCAGAGGGTGTTACTTTTGGCAATGCGGCAAATGATTTGGGATGGGCAATGCAGAGAGTTGGAATGATGACTACATACGATGTTTCTGTTTCATACCAGCTTAGGTGGAGTTAGAGGCGAACATATGAAAAAAACTGTTAT
>JAUNWB010000364.1 GCA_030540535.1 Elusimicrobiales bacterium | reverse complement strand
TGTCAAACGTCGGAAACAGCGCTATCACGACCATTCGGGGCGCATAGTATAGTCCATCCCTGTCCACTTGCCAAGCCCCCAAAACAACGCCCCACCCCGGGAAACGACCCTTCGGTGGGGCAAGGGGCACCTGAGCCCTTCAGCAACCTCCACCCGCGCAAGACGTTGTCCCCGCGCGGGCGGTGTCATGCTCAGGCCTGCATCGCCTGGAGAACGTCCGCGAAGCAATGCGTCTTGATCTCCTGGAGGAAGGTCGGCGACTCCGGCGCATCGCTGGAGTTGAGGGTGAGCGATTGGGTGAGCTGCTCGGCCTTCGCCAGGGTCTCTTCGAGGGCCTTATTGGTCTCACGGGTCCGCGCAATGGCCTCGTGCATCTTCGTCCTGGCGAGTCCGGGGTCATCGCCGTTCTCTTCTTCTATCCAGCGGAAGTCTTCCTTCTCCTGCTCCACCGTCGAGACCTGCGAGGTGGCCTCTGCCAGGGTCGTCTCCACCTTGCCATGGAGCGCCTGCTTCACCTCGGCAAGTTCCTTGGCGATGGTGCCGATCGTCTTCAACGAAGAATCCTTCGGGTCGATCGAATCGCGGAGCACGCGCACTTCCGTGAGGTGGGTGCGGGCTTCCTGCTCGATGACGCGATGCTTCGCCTGAGCGGCCTCACAGCGCAGAGTTTCGACGTCCATCTCTGCTTTCAGGAATTGGAAACTCTCCGTGTAGCCGAAGACCTCGTCTTCCGGCAAGGGGGAGTTGCGCAGGCTCTGCAGGTCCTTCTCCACCGTGCTGAGGGGGCGCAGATCCACCCATTCCGCTTCGGGGTCACCGCCCTTCTCCAGGTGTGCAACGCGTTTTTCGGCCTGGGCAATCAAGGGATTGAGCGAATCCTGGAGACGCATGAGCAACGCCTTGGCATCGTTCAACACCTTTTCCTTCGCCTCCTGATCCGCATGCTCCGCCTTCAGCTCTTCCCGGGGTTTGCCCCCCTCTTCTGCGATGCGCCGGGCACGCGCCACCAGCTTATCCCGTTCGTGAAAGACGAACCGTTCCGTGCAGGCAACGCGCGTTTCGGCTTCGCTGAGCGCCGCCTTCGCACGGGCAAGAGAGACCTTAGCCTCTGCGAGGGCAAACTCCCGCTTAGCGAGGGTCAGCTCCCGATGCGCAGCCGTCACCTCAGGCGACCCCACCGGAAGCGTGAAGACCCCCGGGAAACGCTCCTTCACCTTCTGCGACAAGGTCGAGGAAGGCTCCTTCAAGGCCTTGGCAATGGCCTTCTCGGCGGCAACTGTCACCTTGACGGGGAGGCGATCGGCATACGTGCGGGCGAACTCCAGGAACGCCTCCTTCGAGCTCCACTCCCCATCGGCGTGCTCCCTCTCCCACATCGCCACCATGGGGTCCAGGGGCGCGTTGGCGCGGACCTCCTCCACCACCCTCGCGAACTCACTGCTCAACTTCTCCTGCGTGGCCGGGTCATGCAGATTCAGCATCAAGGCCTGCGTATCCGTCGCATTCCACGCCTGGCTCAGGTTTTCCACGCCCTTGATGCCCGCCAATTCCGGAAGCGTCGCCACCGCCTTGCGCATCAGAGAGGCCAACTTCTCCTCCAGGGCCAACTTATTCGCGTTCATCATCCCCGTCAACGTCTGCAACGCGCTCCCATCCTTATCCTGCGCGAGTTCATCACGGAACAATCGCAAGGTCGCCTCGCTCAACAACGCCTTCTGGCCTTCCGGCAGGGCAT
>JAUNWB010000363.1 GCA_030540535.1 Elusimicrobiales bacterium | reverse complement strand
CTTTTGACTGCTGAAGTTACACTGTTTTAGGAATGGCGTACGCGAATAAATAACAACCCATACCCCATAAAATCCGTTCCGTTTTATTTTCCCGCCCTTCGTCCTGTTTATAGAAAACGTATTGTTGTTGCTGTTGTTGTGTTGCAGGCCTTCATCCTGTTTATAAAAGCTGTTCCAGCATGCTTTTAAGCCGACTTGCTCCGCCAATAAAAAACGTTTAAACCGGAAAAGAAATTTTATTTGTTTGAGCGAAAGCGAGTTGTAAAATTTCCCGGTTAAATTGTTTTTTATGGAGCGTGGAGGCGAGTCTTTTTCGTTCTTTTTCTGGTCGCAGAAAAAGAACAAAATCTTTCTTTGTATTCCTTTCTTTAACCAAAAAGAAAGGGAGCGTCAGGTTGACGCTCCCTCCAGCCCCCTATGCAGATTCTTTGGCTGTGCAGATTTTTATTAGAACCGAGTACCCAAGCGGAAGAATACCGTATGGAACTGCAGGTCTTTGTCGCGGCCGAAGTCGGACAGGTGTTTATCGCTGACAAAGGCGTAGGTATAGCGGTATTCAAGGCCGGCGAAGATGTTGGCGCTGAAGTCATACTGCAACCCTAAACCCGTGTAGAGCGAGGCGCCCCATTTATCTTTGCTGGTGCTTCTGTCACCGGCATCGGTTTTCAAGCGGGCATTCATCAAACCGGCACCCATCGGCATGTAAACACGGAGGTTATCCCATACGTTGAGCGTATATTTGCCGCCCAAAGCGATGTTATGAGCGCGGAATCTGTGATAGTTGCGTCCGTCATGAGATTTGCCGTCCGGGTTTAAGAACATATAGTCAAAACCCATACCGAAGTGAGGCGCCATATCCCACAGCACGCTGGCGCCGGCGGCAATACCGTTAGAGGCGTAGCGGTCTTTTTCAGTATCTTTATTAAAAGAATAGGTCTGACCTACCGCGAAGGACACTTCACCGCGTTTTTCGTTCGCGCGGGCCGCACGGCTGGGCGTATAGTTGCTGTAGGCAACGCCGTCCGTGGTGGTTTTGCCCTGGGCGTTGGTATAGCTTTCTTCAATAATACCGTAATCAGAGGTGCCTTTTTTATCCTTCATGCTGACGTCGTAGACGTTGGTAGTCGTGGTAGTGGTGTTTACTTTCAGCTTCGGCTCGCCTGCTTTTAAAGAGGCTTCGTTGGCGGCCTGGGTGGCTTTGGCTCCGGCCGCTTGTTGTTTGGCTTTCATCTGGGCCTTGGCCGAAGCCTTTTTGGCTTCAGCGGCTTTTTTAGCGGCTTTGGCTTCTTTACTGGCGGTTACTTCTTCCCCCATTACAACGGTGCCGTCCGCACCGCGCACAACGGCAATTTCGCCGTAAGTTACACTGTCCTGAGCAAAAGCGGCACCGGCAAATAAGCACGCGGCGGCCGCAATCATCCAATGTTTATTCATGTTTACTTTCCCCCTAGTTTTTCATTCGCGGCAATTTCTTGCCACACAGTCATTCTAAAATCCCGCGCGCAAAAAACCAACGCAAAAAAATAATTAGATTTTTTCCCGTACGCGTAATAAAACATTCCCGTACTGCCCAGCGGAAATAGGTCCTTTGGTCCCGTATACACTGGGCCAAAAGCCCCTTGTATAACCGATGATAAAACCATATACTGTAGTTGCAACCCACTCTGCAGGAGAATTGTTATGAACAAAAAATTCCTCTTTCTCTTAACCGCCGCTTGTATTTGTTCCACGGCTTTTG
>JAUNWB010000362.1 GCA_030540535.1 Elusimicrobiales bacterium | reverse complement strand
GTGCGTCTTAGATTCAGGTCGTAGATTCTTGGGTATCTCATAGGTATCTGCCCCTTGCCGTCAGCTCAACGCTGCACGCCTTTTCTGTTTTGACCGTCACCGTGTTTTTGCCCGGCGACAGCAGCAGGTCGTCGTCGCTGTCCGTCGTCCGCATCGCCATCGCCGAGCGCGTGCCGCCGTCCACGCCCTCAATTTCCAGCAGCAGGATGTCCTCCTGCACATATCGCGCGACCAGCGTTTCGCCTGCTGCCATCCCCAGTCCCGTGAAGTCGAACCGACAGGTCGGCGTTTCCACCGTCGCGGTGTTCATCGCGGATGCACATGTGACACGGAACGCGAGCAGGGTTTCGACGTTTCCCCGAACGCCGAGCGCCGTACTTTTCGCCGTATTCGCGGTCGTCTGAAATGTCGCGCTGTCCTCGCTGACGGCATAGGCGAACGGCTGGCAAACAAAAGCGATTGCCGCCGCGCCGCTCGCCCAGTCGTCGTCTGTCAGCGCCGCTTCGTCGCTGACCTCCGCAATGAAATACCGATCCGGCAGCGCGTCCAGAATCAGCTTGCCGCGCCCGTCCGTCCCGCAGAGCCACGCCGTCACGTCGCTCGCACGCCGGAGCAACTCGTCGGTCGGGATGGGCGTATCGTCGCCCGTCGTATTCAAAAAGTAAAGTTTGCCCTTGAGCATCTTGGGGCTGAACGTCCGCCCCTTCCAGCGCAGCGTGCCGTGCCGCCCGCTGATGCTCGTCTGCGGAACGCTCTGCGCCGGAATAAGCGGATAGGCGGACGGCAGAAACATCACATCAAAGTCGTCACAGTGTTTTCCGTTAAAGGAAAACAGCGGACTTTCTCCCTGTGCAATCACAGCCCCCTCAGCTCCTCTCTGACCCGCTCGCCCAATTCGGAGATAATCTCCTGCTTTTCCCGCTCGCTCCTGACGTGCCAGTCGCCCGTCACGTTGATGTTCACCGTCACAGTGCGTCCGCTGCCTCCGCCCGGATTCCACGGCGCATCCGACCAGCCGGTATCCACGCCGGAAAGCGCGCCCGTCATGGTATCCACCATGCTCGCGCGCACTTCTTCCAGCGGACCCAGCGCGTCGTCCTCGTGGCTGAGTACGCCCTCGCCGATGCCGCTCGGAATCCATGCGCCGACCTCGTCGGCGAACACGCCGGAGGGCGAATGGATGCGCAGCGCGTTCTTCGTCCGGCTGACCGCTGTGCGCGCCATCTGCACCATCTGGCTGTACAGCTCGCCCGACGTGCTTCGCACGCCCGCAGTGATGCCGCGCACCATGTTCGCGCCGATGTCATAGCCCTCCATATACGACAGCGCCGCGCTCGCCTTGGCGGCTGCATCGCCCGCCGTTGTCTGCATCTGCACATTCAGCACAGGACCCGCCACGGCGACTGCCGAGCAGATACCGCCGACGAAGCTGTTGGCGATGGTCTTGCCTGCGTCCGCCGTCAGGGTATCGGTCGCCGTCGTCACCGCGTTGTCGCTGAGCGTCTGCACGCCCAGCGTCAGAATCGGGTCCTGGTTGGCAAGCCCCGTCACCATGCCGCCGACCCACGTTTCCGTGATGGTCGTGCCGCTCTCCGCCGTCAGCGTCTGCGCCGCTGCCGTCATTGCCGAGCTTGCCGCATTGGTCGCCGCCGTCGTGACCGCCGCGCTGCCTTCGGTGATGCCGGTTTCCATGCCGGTCGTCAAAGTGCCGCCGCTGGTTTTAGCGTCGCCCTTCGCCTTTTCC
>JAUNWB010000361.1 GCA_030540535.1 Elusimicrobiales bacterium | reverse complement strand
TGGTGGCTTGTGTGAAGAAGAAACAGATTCGCGTCGACCCGCGCAAGACGGCGGCTCTTTTGGCCTCTACGCGCGATTCAGAGAAGGTCAAAGAGATTCTCTTGACCGAATACGGATTGAAAGAAAAGGACGTTCCAGCGGCTCTTCAAGAGGGGCGCGACGCGCTAGCGATCGCCGCCGACGTCGACGCGCGGATGGAGTTTGCGACGCGCCGCGAACAGCTCGAGGACTTGCGCGTCAGAGCGAAGGACGCGGGGGATTTAAAAACAGAGTTGGAAGTGATGAAGGAACAGTCGAAACTTTGCGACCTCTACCGCGCGTCGACGGTTAGCGACGAACAGTCGGCGGCGGAATCGTCGACAACAGCTCTTGCAAGAGAACATCTCGAGGCGCTACCCTTCGTCGAAAGGGGGTTGCCTTTCGAGGAATTGGCGCGACTTGTCGCCAATCGATGGATTGTAGACGACAATGAAGACGCGGATGAACGAAGACTACATCAACAGAAACAGGGAACGGTCGCGACGCGTAAGCCGCGAAAAAAACCTTGCGGCGCGTGAATTAGGCCCTTTGCCCCCCGTTGTCAATCCGTCGAGACGCAACGCCGCGAAGAACGACCTGCGCGCGTTCATGCGGTCGTATTTCGGCGCGAAGTTCAAGAAACCCTTCGGCCCCATCCACGACCGTCTTATAGAGCGGATCCAGGACGTCGTCGTCAACGGCGGGAAACAGGCGGTCGCGATGCCGCGCGGTTCGGGGAAGACGACGATCACGAACGCGGCGGCGGTGTGGGCGATTCTGAACGGCTTTAGACGTTGCGTCGTCGTGGTGGCGGCAAACACTCGAGACGCAAGGCGCATCCTCAAGACTCTCGAGACGATGATAAGCAAAACGCCCGCCTTGCTCGAGGATTACCCCGAAGTCTGTTTCCCTCTTTCTAAATTGGGCGGATCGGCTCTTTTGGCGCGCGGTCAAACTTTCTACGGAACGCCGACGGACGTTCGTATAAGCGCGGATTCATTCCGTCTTCCGACGATCAGGGGTAGCGCGTGCAGCGGGGCGACAATCGCCGCTTTCGGCGCAAACGCGGCGATTCGAGGCTTTCAAACGGAGAATCCGGACGGCTCGACCGATCGCCCGGATTTTCTTTTTCTCGACGACTTGCAGACCGACCAAATCGCCGCCAATCCCGCGCGCGTCGAGGCTCTCGAACAGAAGGTTGCGTCGACACTTGCGGGGCTTGCGGAAAACGGCGCCGAACTCTCGATGATTCAGACGATGACGGTGAAGAATCCCGACGACTACGCCGACAGGACTTTGAACGTCGAACTTTACCCGCGATGGAACGGGTTGAGGGAATCCGCGTTAGAGACTATGCCCGAACGTCTCGACCTGTGGCGCCAATACCGGTCGATATGGTTTGACGACGAAAGGAAGGCTACCGCGTTCTATCGAGACAACCTTGAAGAGATGAGGCGCGGCGCGATCGTCGGATGGCCCGACGCGTATCAGGGGGAAAAACTTGCCGATTCGCTGGAATATTATATGCGCTTGTGGTGTGAAAACGAACGCGCCTTTTGGTCGGAACAACAGAATCAACCGAAAGAACTAGGCGGCAACGCGGTAAAGTTGCCCGCGAAAGAGATCGCGCGTAAGCTCAACGGTTACGAACGCGGCGTTGTTCCGTCGAACGCGTCAAAAATCACGGCGTTCGTCGACGTCCACGGGGACTTGTTATATTTCGCGGTCGTCGCGT
>JAUNWB010000360.1 GCA_030540535.1 Elusimicrobiales bacterium | reverse complement strand
GCTTCCCCTGCTCTCCTTCGGCGGCATGCTGGCGCTACCCATCACCGTCCTGGCAACCGTTCTTTCCCGTCAACTCTGCACCGACCTCGTCAATGGCGATCTCCTCCGCGCCAAGGGCTTCCTGCGCGATGCGCTTTTGATGACGTTGGGTCTGCTCATCGTGGGGCTGGGACTCACCGCGCTCTTGCTCCCGTGGCTCTGCGACCTCCTGCGCATTCCGCGCTCTTCGGCCGCCTCCCTCTCCGTCACCTACGCCCTGCTTGCCGCCTTTGTGCCGCTCCTCACTGCCGCCCTTCAGGCCGCCCAACGCTTCGGCACCCTCGCCATCTCCAATCTGGTCGCCGCCCCGGTGCGCCTGGGCTCCATGTTTCTTCTTCTGCCGCTCTACGGCCTCACGGGCTACTTTCTCGCCCAACTCTCTTCCCTCTTCGCAACTGTCTTCATCGCATTGATAGCCCTGGCGCCCCTTCTGCGCACTGAAGGACGTTGCCCCTTCGGCCTGTGGCGCCCCCAACTCCGCGCCATGGCCGTCTACGGCTTGAAGGTCGCCCTGGGCGTCACCCTGCTCACAATCCAAGGCTCCCTCACCACCTTCATCCTCCGTCACCGCCTGGCCGACGATGCCACCGCGGCCTACTACATCCTCACCCGCTTCGCGGAGATCGCCACCTACTGCGGCTCCACGCTCACGCTCGTGCTCTTCCCCTTCGCCATCCAATCACACACTCAGGGACAACCCTCCAAAGTTCTACGCACGCGTCTCTTTCTCATCACCCTACTCGGTGGCACACTCCTCGCCATCACCCTCGCCTGCGTGCTTCCCTGGCTCTTCCCGCTCTTCCCCGATTATCGCCCCTACGCCTCCCTCGCGTGGCTCAGCGGCCCCTTCACACTCATCACCACCCTTTCCGTGGCCTCGGGCATTCTCATGACCCACGCGCAGGCAGTCAACGACTTCACCTATCTCCGCACGCTCCTGCCCGCCACCCTCCTCAACGCGGCCCTGCTCCTTCTCATTCCCCTGCACTCCCTGCTCACCATCTTCCCTCTTCTCCTCTTCAACGCACTCCTCACCCTTCTCGCCTGCCTGCCCCTGCGCAAAACCGAAGCCGAGAAGCAAACCCTTTGAGGAGATCTTCCATGCGTTCAATCACCCTTCCGAAACTCCTGTGCGCTCTAACCTTGCCACTTCTCACCGGTCTTGCCCTGAGCATGACCGCCTGCGCAACCCCGCCGCCCGTCGCCGAGCGCAGTGTCGGCTTCACCGCCTCCAATGGCTTCTGGGATTTGACGATGCTCTTTGACCCCATCACCGAAGTCTATCGTGTCTCCGGTCGCGACAGTTATAATCTGCTCTTCAATGACGTGCAGAAGCCTTACCGCCGCCCGCGCCCCTTCTTTTTCATGGACTCCAGTCGCTACGGCTGGTATGGCGAAGAACATCGCACCACCCAAGCCGTCAGCCAAGGGCTGCTTAAAGTCAGCGTGGAACACGCTTACTACGACTTCATCAGCGCCGAAGCGCTGAAAGCCTATCTTTCCGAGCCCTCCTACGCCGCCAAACGCTGGCGCACCGTCATCACAGACGATGGCATTATGGTGCGAATGGACGATTGGAACCGCTCTCCTGAGCGCCACGCCATCAACATCTCCGCCTACCGTCTGCTTATCAATGGCCAACCGCCTTCGCAGGACTTCCTGCGCCCCTACGCTCACGGCTCCTTCTCCTGGCTTAATGATGCCAGCAACATCCGC
>JAUNWB010000359.1 GCA_030540535.1 Elusimicrobiales bacterium | reverse complement strand
ATCGCAAAAAAGAGAGCTTTTTCTGAAAAAAAGTCTCTCTTTTTGCCAACACCTGTTTTTCATTGTGTTTTTTACAAATTTCCGGACGATGTTTTGTTTTTTTCACAACCGTCCGTTCAATGCCCGGTCAGCTCAACCAACAGCGACAGGTACAACGCAGTGATCACATGGCAGTCCTTCAGGCTGATGCCGAAGATCTCCTCCAGCTTCCTGATGCGGTAGGCGACCGTGTTCTTGTGGATATTCAGCTTCTCCGCCACCGCTGCCGCGCTGCCCTTATTCAACAGCCAGACCCGCACCGTCTGATAAAATTCGCTGTCATGCTCCGCATCGTAGGCTTTGATCCTCCCGATCAGAGACTGTTCCCGGATGCCCTCCAGCGGTTTGCGGTAGCCGGACAGATAAATCAGCGGCACCTTGTACATCTCCACAAAAACCACATCACGCTCTGCCCCCTCAGCCTGGGCAAGCTTCAGCGCACGCTTCGCCATACTCAGCATTTTCCGGCAATGCAAAAGGTCGGTAAACTGCTCGCTGACGCTCACATAACAGACTCTGCGGAGCATACGCAGCAGCAAATCAAAACCCCTTTTATACTCCGCATCCATCAACACCACATAACCGTCCTGGTAACTGCAAAAATAGAAACCGGTGTTTGCCCTGCAAAACGGCTCCACCAGTGCCCGTATCTGCTCCGCACGTTTTCCCTCTCCGGGACTCAGCCAGAAAAGCTGCCAGACCGTGGGCTTATCCAGGTGCGACTCATAAAAATTCCGCATCTGGTGTCCCTCCAGTACTTCGCCCCGAAGCAGCGCCGCCAGATAGGTATCCAGCGGATGGCGCATATCCCTGGAGATAAATCCATTCATCCGCAGCGCCGCCACAAACACCTCTGCCGCCATCTTCACGATCTCCATCGCATCCTCCGGCAGGCTGCCGTTCACGATCGGGCAATCCACAACCGCCGCCAGCTCCCCTTCCAGAAAGCACCCGCAGTTGATCCGCTTGTGATGGGAGCCGACCCATACCCGCGAAAACGGCTCACCGGCCAGCAGCAGCCGGTTCATCTCAATCACCTCGTCCACCGTATCGCTGACCTCCAGAAACTCATAAGCTTTGCTGTACTCCTCCGTCAGTTCCCGCGTGTAATCCGGCGACTTGCGGATGATCGTTCGGGTCGTCAGCGTGATCGCCACCGGATTGTGCAGGTACTCTGCCGTCAGATTGCAGAGCCGCTGCAGGCTTCCGCCGTGCACTAGAATATCGTAGTAGCATTCCTTTCGCTCCTCCACCTGTCCTCACCTCCGTAAAATATCCACCGTATGCGCGCCAGCCTCATGCGAACTCTCCAAACGCGCCCTGCCAGCCGCAGCCCGCCCGCCGAAGCGGCAAAATACGTTTTTTCGTTTTCCATGTTTTCCGCCACCTGTTCTTTCCTCTTTGCTGTGTTCCTTCTCTCGATTGTACCATCATACCGCGCTGTTTACAACCAAAAAGCATCTGCCCGCACACACCGCCGCACCAATTTTATGGATGCCGGAATTGTCCACTGATTATCCCGAAAAGTATGACACAGGAACTTTTCATGGA
Organism: Elusimicrobiales bacterium; assembly: GCA_030540535.1. Lineage (GTDB taxonomy): Bacteria > Elusimicrobiota > Elusimicrobia > Elusimicrobiales > Elusimicrobiaceae > Avelusimicrobium. The sequence goes on along the minus strand of JAUNWB010000359.1, from coordinate 178 downwards.
AACCGCCGTCCATCCCTCTCTTGTGCATTTCCCAAAAACCTGATAAAATGAAAGGGAACCGACGGAAGTTCACTCAAAGCGAAAGGATGATTTTTATGTGTGATGTCAGGAAATATGAGCAAATCTATGATGAGATAAAGAAATTAAATGCAGATGATACGCTGCAATTAGTTCTGGA
>JAUNWB010000358.1 GCA_030540535.1 Elusimicrobiales bacterium | reverse complement strand
GGCCGTCAGAGCCGCATCAAAAGAGGTTACAATAGGTGCAGTTATAAGCCCTAATTCAACAGACGGTGAAAACGGATTTTACATTTATAATTCGGGGATGATTACAAGCCTTCAGGGCTTCAGCAATCTGTTTCCGGAAAAGCCCTATTCCTCCGTGGAAATCAAAGTAAACGGAGAAATCAATGACGAGCTCAACAATCGGATTATGTCAGACCTAGAGACGATTAAGAGCAAATATAACGGTTTTCTGTATTCATATTATGAAGCAACTGTTTGGGAGCAAAAAAGCGATCAGTCGTTTTTTGCCGCCCTGCTTGCCATAATTCTTATCGGCTTTATGGTCTGCACCGGAATTATCAACAGCACAATTTCCGCACAAATCAGAGAAAACAAGCGTGTTATCGGAACGCTTCGTGCAGTCGGCGCAAATGAAAGCGACTTCATAAAATCTTACCTTTTGCAGCTGCTTTCAATGTTTAAGTGGGGAGCCGGAATCGGCTTCGGAGGCTTCGCAGCCGCATACTGCACAATATGGATAATTACAAAATATTTCTCCTTCGGAACCTTTGAATTTGAATTTTGCCCCTGGCCGTCGGCTGCTTTGGCGGTTATCATTTTTGCAGTGTGCGCCGTCAACATCCGGCTGAAGGTCCGCAGGGAAATGAAAAACAGTATTGTTGAAAACATAAGGGAGCTATAATGAAGAAAATATTATCAGTGCTGCTGTCAGCCCTGCTTTGCCTTTGCTTTTGCATAACCGCTTATGCAAGCGACGGAGAAGAAGAGCAGGAGCCTGCCGATGCTTCAACGCCGAGGCTTATGGTTACCGCGTACGAGGCTGAAAACGGCAGCGTTACACCGGGAGAAAGCACAGCGGTTAAAATTAAATTTAAAAATCAGAGCCAATCAAAAGCAGTCAAAAACATCAAGCTTGCAATAAATGATGAATCCGGCGACATCAGACCCGACGGAATGGGAACACAGTATGTCAAAAGCATAAAGGCAGGCGGCACTTACACCTGGGAGCTGAACCTGACCGCCTCCGCCGCTGCACAGCCGGGCGAGCATCAGCTTTCCGTCAGCTGTGAATATGAGGACGAATATTACAATTCCTACTCCGCAGGCGATATTATACGCTTAAGCGTTCATCAGACGGTTTCGCTTGATTATGACGGTGCGCGGCTTCCCGTTAAGGTTACGCAGGGCGACACGGTTACCGTTTTAGTAAACCTTATGAACACGGGAAAAACCGATTTGAGAAACTGCCGCCTTGCTTACGAGGTTGAAGGGCTTAACGCAGGAGGAATTGTTTTTGCAGGCGAAATTCCTGCCGGAGAAAGCACGGAGGCCGGCGCAAATTTTCAGGTGAGCAGCGAAATGCTCGGAGAAACCGGCGGAACCGTTTCAATAATATATGAAGACGCTTACGGCGAAGAATACACAAAAACGGAAACGCTTTCAACAACCATTGTTGAAAAGCCCGAAATTATATCGGAGGAGCCGGAAGAGGAAAAGAAAAATCCTCAATGGTGGGCATTTCTTGCAGTAGGCGCTGCTGCAGGCGGAGCGGCAGGCGCAGGAATATACGCGGCAATCACCTCGTCAAAGGCACGCAGGGAGGATGAGCTGCGCCTTTAACAGAAGCTGACGCCCCCTCCTTTCGGCAGTGAGACCTGCTCCCCGTGCCTTTTTAAGCCTTTTTTTCCGCAATAAAGCAAAGTATTTGATTTATTTTTATAAAAAATGTTGAAAAAGTTTTGCGAATAGGTTATT
>JAUNWB010000357.1 GCA_030540535.1 Elusimicrobiales bacterium | reverse complement strand
TACAAGCGGTAATGTAATCAGCGTCGGGGTGGATACTGCTACGTGTTCGGTGGCGGAAGGCTGTCCGGCGGGATATGTGGCTAAATCAGGCAATAAATACATATGTGAAAAAACGAATAACTTTGTGCCGGAAGAACATACGTATAAAGGTGCGATTATTTATGGTACTGGCCAAATCAGCGTTGCGGAGAGCAAGTTAGTATGGTTTGACGGAGGAACCGCTGCGATGAACGGCCGTTGCTGGACGTGGAGCGGCGGCAATTCCGTCGGGTCGGTTGCGCTGACTTCAACTCGGTGCAGTAGTTTTGGCGGCCCGGCCGCATTTTGTAATCAACAGTGCGCCAACAGCGTAAGCTGCGATGCGGTGTGCCTTGCAGATGATACGCAAGATGACTCTGCGTCAATTACCTCCAAACAGCATACATTGTATCTGGAATCGGGAAGCAACAAAGCGCAGACGGTTCCCGATTCTTGCTGTAATAAAACGTCTACGCCGGGCAGTTTGGCTACCAGTTACACTTCCGGGTGCAAACAGCCTTCCGCTAAACAAATAGTGTCAGTCCATTTATTTAAATGTGTAGTGGCAAAATAAAATAATATACAGTAAGAAAAAATACTCCCCGGGTGTGTGCCCGGGGAGTATTTTCTTATAGTTATTTAATCGTTTCTTTTATAATTTTGTACGGTTCCGGCTTTTTGGCGGAAATCGTCACCGCTTGTTTGAAAAGCGCCGCGCCGTCTTCCAGCCGTTTTTTGTCCGAGGCGTACAGCGTGGCAATTACATCGCCTTTTTTCACCGCGTCGCCGGATTTTTTATCAAGCCAAATGCCTGCGCCGTAATCAATCACGTCTTCCATGGTGTTGCGTCCCGCGCCCAGCAGTACGCCCGCCATGCCGGCGGTTTTAGCGTCGATATGTTCCACATAGCCCGCTTTGTCGGCTTTGTATTCAAATTTCAGCTTGGCGTTTTTAAAGTATTTTTTGGGATTGTCCACCGCTTCGGGGCTGGCTCCCTGCCATTTAATCATCTCGCGCAGTTTGGCGGCGGCTTCTCCGTTTTCGATTTTTTCTTCCAACAGCGCCCGCGCTTTTTTGGCGTCTTTAAATTTGCCGCTGAGCATCAGCATTTCGACGGCTTCGCACATTAACAGTTCGTAGAAATCGGGCGCGAGAGTTTTATCGCCTTTTAAAATCAGCACGGTTTGCAGCATTTCGTTGGCGTTGCCGATGGCGCGCCCGAGGGGCTGGTCCATGTACGTAATTAACGCGCGGCATTTTAAACCGAGCAGTTTGGCGGTTTTAACCAGCGCGCGGGCCAGCTTGCGGCTGTCGTCCAGTTTTTGCATAAACGCGCCGGAGCCGTATTTTACGTCCATCAGCAGGCTGTCTACGCCTTCGGCGTATTTTTTAGAAAGGATGCTCGCCACAATCAGCGGACGGCTTTCCACGGTGCCCGTGGCGTCGCGCAGAGAATAGAGCTTTTTATCGGCGGGGGCCAGGTCTTTGGTCTGGCCGAACATGCAAACGCCCAGCTTTTGGATTTGGCGGTAAATCAGTTTGGCGGGTACGCGCACTTCAAAATTTTTCATAGATTCCAGTTTATCAAGCGTCCCTCCCGTATGACCTAACCCGCGGCCGGACATCATGGGTACCGCTACGCCCGCGCAGGCCACTAACGGCGCAAGCGCCATAGAAACGCCGTCCCCCACGCCGCCGGTAGAGTGTTTGTCCACTTTGGGTAATTTGGTGGCGGAAAAATCAAGCCGCCCGCCGGAGTGCGCCA
>JAUNWB010000020.1 GCA_030540535.1 Elusimicrobiales bacterium | reverse complement strand
ATCATATCCACTTCGCCCGTTTGGAACGATTTGGTACATAATTCTCCGCCGCTTTCGGCATGCCCGGCCAAGAGGCCGCCCAGCATTACAAAATCGGCTCCCGCGCAGAAACTTTTGCAAACGTCGCCGGGAACGGTGCAGCCGCCGTCGGCGCACACCATGCCGCCCACGCCGTGTGCCGCGTCGGCACATTCGATAACGGTGGAAAACTGCGGTCTGCCCACGCCGGTCAGTTTGCGCGTGGTGCATACGGAGCCGGGGCCGATGCCCACTTTTACAATGTCGGCGCCGCTTAAAATCAAGTCTTCGCACATATCGCCCGTTACCACGTTGCCGGCCATAATTAACGCTTCCGGCCATTCTTTGCGCACCTTGCGGATATAATTAATGAGGTAGGGGGAATAGCCGTTGGCCACGTCTACGCAGATGTTGCGTACCAAACCGCTTTGCATAACGGTTTTAAGTTTTTCGTAGTCCGCGTCCGACACGCCGGAGCTGACAAACAATAAATCGTTACTGCCAAATTCTTCGGCGTTTTGTTTTAAGAACGCCAGCAAATCTTCGGCCGAATAATGTTTGTGGAGCGCGCTCATTAAATGCTGTTTTTGCATTTCCCGCGCGATTTCGAACGTGCCGGTGGTAGCCATGTTGGCAGCCACAATGCCCGTGGCCGTAAGGGGCTTTGAACACCATTTAAAGGTGTATTCGCGCAGCACCTCCACTTCCGAGCGGGAAGCCAGCGCGGAACGTTTGGGGCGCAGGAGTACGTCGCAGTAATCTAATTGGATGTCGTCGTAAATTCTCATATACAATTTTCTCCCGGGGTATTGCGGCCGCCTGGGCGGCCAAACCGAAATATATCATACAAAATTTGCCGCGCGCGTGCGGAAAATCCTTTTGCAGACAAAGCGTTTTTTTAGCTATAATGGGTATTGTAAAAACGTTCAAAACTCTCTATACTGTGATAATGGAGGAATTTAGTATGAAAAAAGGGTTTACGTTAATTGAAATATTGGCCGTAGTGCTGATTATGGGTATTTTAACTGCGGTGGCTCTGCCGCAATACCGCAAAAGCGTGGAACGCGCCCGCGTGGCGGAAGCACTGCAGATGCTGCCCGCCATTTACGACGCGCGCGACCGTCTGATGACGGAAAAAAACCTAAATTGGGGTATCCTCTCTATTACAGGAAAGCCCACCTGGTCTTCGCAAATTACGTTTCCTAAATTGGACGTAACGTTTAAAGGCAAAGGCAGCGGCTCCCACTCGTGGGTAACAGATAACTGTACGTATAGTTTATTTGCCGGGGGAAAGACTGTTTCCGCTACGTTAAAAAAAGGCGCGTACAAAGGCACGACGTTATATTATGCCGGTGACAAGGTTTTCTGCTGCGGTTCGGAGGGCGTGTGCGATACGCTCAATCTGGACGTTAATGCTTTGTGTTCCATGATATGGGGGCCCGTCATGGGCGGCGGGGGACTGATTCAAGGGCCGGTAACGGGCGGTTCTTCGGTGAATAGCGTTCCGTCGTTGTAGGCGGAGGGCTGTGGCGTGTTAATTTAACGGTTCTGTTTAAGGGGCCGAACGGAGTGATGAAATGAAAAAAGGTTTTACGCTGATTGAACTGTTGTCCGTAGTATTGATTATTGCCATTTTGACGGCGGTGGGGCTTCCCCAATACCGCAGAGTGGTGCAGAAGGCGCGTGCGGCGGAAGCGGAATCCATGATGCGCAGCATTTACGATTCCAGCGAACGGCTGGCCGGGGAATTTGGCTACCGTTCGTACGATAAATTGGTCGCGGCGAAAGGGTCGGCAAACTATTCGTTCAAACGGTTGGATATGTTTGACGCCGCCAACCTGCCCGCCAACTGTTCGCTTCGGGATGACGGCCAGCGGTTGCAGTGCAGCAAGTTTGACTATAAAATTTCCGTTAAGGATAGTAGCGGAAATTCTTATGTGGCGGCCAAACTGAAAGTAAAACCCGAAGGCGTACTGTTGCTTCTGAATCGTAATGAGAACGATTTGGATTTATACTGCCAGGGCACCGAAGACCAGTGCGATATTTTTGGGCTTGACCCGGTCACATCTACCGTATCTTTTTAAGGGGAATCTTATGAATAAAAAAGGTTTTACGCTTGTAGAAATTTTAGTGGCGGTGATGATTGTAGTTATTTTGGTAACGATGGCCGCCCCAATGTACGAAAAAGCCATCGAAAAATCCCGCCTGGCCGAAGCCCGCGTGACGGCTAAAAAAATGTTCGATTCCAAAGTGCGTTTGATGGACTCAATGGATATGGACACTTATAATCCCGCCAAGTTCGGGTTTGAAAATTTGGATTTTGCGGTGGAGTGTAAACAGTCTACTTCTGCCAATGGACATGTAGTCACCTGCAGTACCAAAGACTTTACGTTTTCCATTAACCCCACCGGTGCGGCAAACGGCATTTGCGCAGCCCGCCGCGGCTCGGGCGATGCGGCCAAAGTGAATTTTTTGTATATGGGCGAACTGGCGGCGGATGATAATTCCGTTTTCCGCTGCAGCAACGGCGGCACCGCCGGCGCGTGTGAAATATTTGGTTTGGATTCCGTGGACACTACTTGGTGTACACCTGATAATAGGGCCGATAAGTAAGGAGTTTTTATGAAAAAATTATTAACATTGTGTTTGGGTTTTCTTCCGTGTGCGGCTTTGGCGGCTACGAATAAAATCAGCATGGTAACGTATTTCCCGGTTCCGTATGTAGCTTATTCCCAGGTGAATACCACGGAGCAAATGGATATCGGCTTAACAAGCACCTGCGATATGAAGTTAGGCTGTTCGGAAGAGTCTGCCACGTTAAATGCTACTCGGGTAAATTTAAAGGGCGGCAAATTAAACTTGGACGGCGGTCTTGGAATAAAAGGTTACTCCCTTAATTTGGGCAGCGGATACGGCGATGGAAAAATCTCGTTCCAAAACGTGCGTATCCAAACGGGCAATATGGAAAGCGTGAACGCGGCAGATATCAAAGCCGCCAACTTAAATTTGTTCGGAAAAGCGTTCCCCAGCTGTAAAAGTGCCAACAGCGAAAGCGGCGGACAGATGCAGTGGACGAGCTTAAAACTCAAAGGTGCGTCCTCGAGTGAACTTTATTTGGCGTGTGGTGCCCTAAAAGATACGCCGTGCTGCAGTTCGGATGAACTATCTAAAGGTAAGGTGTGCAATGCTTCCACCCATACCTGTGAATGCCCGGACGGCAAGACGGAAAATTCCAGCGGGTATTGCGTACAAGCGTGTGATTCTTCAAAAAAACCGCAATATATCCTTTTAAATGAGGAAGAAGCGGCTGCAAGGCTTACCAATGGAAATGTCTGCGACGGGTGGGGAGAAAACTGGCGGGGGAAAACAAGTCCTCATACTTGCAATGGAAAAAACCGTTATACGTGTTTGGATGTATACCGTGCGGGCGGTAAAATAGGTATTTTTGTTAAAGATTATTATACGACTGATCAATTTAATGGAATGTCTGATTGTGGTATAGCGGAAAAATATATTTATGTGCCCCGCTGGGAACAGGGGCATCCTTCTGTAAAAATAGAAGAGTGGATGTCTGTAACGCGGGAGTCGGGACCTGTAGAAAGCTGGAGCGGGCCTAAAAATTATTGCGAAAATCCTTCCCGCCTGCCACAACAGATAAAAAACCAAAATAAGAAATCCGGCAATTATGCTTTGGCGTATTGTTATCCGTGGAATAACGCTTCGGGGGCTTGGAGGCCTCAAGACGGGTTTACCAACAGAACGCATGTATTTGGGTATTGTAAAGTAATGGATCAATTTATGTACGCTGAAGTAACATGTTGTCCGTAAAATTGTTGAAAGTAATAATTATAACGGCCGTGCCCTTTGGGACGCGGCCGTTTTTCTAATCCATTTCTGTTTGCGGCAAATGTTGCGTTTGTCGTTTATAATATCGGTGCATGGGAGTGCATGCAAGGGGGAATATATGGGAAAAGTCACACCGGAAAAACATACCTGGCGGCCGATGCCGCCCGCCGGCCCGTGCCTTACCGTACAGCGGTTGGTGGACCGGTATAACGCAAGGGAATTTGATCCTTTTTCTTTTTTAACTGTTTGCTACTGCGGGGAAAAATTCGATCGGGACGGCGTTCCCGCGCCGGTGCCGGGGGAAGAACGCATGGCGGTAAATTATTTGGTTACGGGCGTGTTAAACCCCGTAGACATGCCGTCCGGCGCGGAAGGGCAGACGCTGGCGGCTACGGTGGGCGGGCTCAAACAGGCGCAGCCCAGCGAACCCGTGGACGTGCTGAATTTGGAACTTTGGGTAAAAGCATTCGGCGAAACGGACGGCGCCGGAAAACGCTGGGAACTGGAAAGCGAAAACGTACCGCTGGTACGTACGGGCACTGGGGTGGCCGTGCGCGTGCTTTCCGGGCGGTTTGCAGATACGCCGGGAGCGGTGTTTGCACATCCGTCCGGCACTATTTTGTTTGACGTAACGCTTTCGCCGGGGGCGGTATTTGAATACCAGGCTCCGGCGGAAAATACGACGTTTGTTTATGTGTTCGGCGGGAAAGCCAAATTCGGCCGCAAAGGGCGCAAACAATTCGGCAAAAATTCGCTGCTGCGTACGCCCGGCGGCGATGTGACTGCCGTCACGTATTGCTCCGGCGCGCGGTTTTTGCTTTTTTCGGGCCGCCCGGTGGAACGGGAAAACCCGGAACTTTGTCCGCAAACGGAGAAAACGGTTTGCCGCGTGAACGGCAAAAAATAAACGGCGTTAGTTGTGAAAGATAAATACTGGGGGGTATTTATGCGCAAGTATTTGGCGTTGGGCGTTTTGCTGTGGTTTTGCGCGCCTGTAAACGCGCAGATTCAGCGGTCGTACCATTACGGCGTGGTGCCGACGGAGAATATCACGACGTTTGAAGTCAACCCGTCCACTACCGTTATTGACGACTCGGGCGGAGTGTCCTCTTCCCAGCTGACGCTGAAAACGTACCGCGTCATCAGCGAACGCTTTAACTGGGGCGTGGAAGTTCCGCTTTCCCGGTATGAATCGCCGGATAAATCGGTAAGCGGGCTGGGGGATACTTTGCTTAGCGTGTCGTGGCTTATCCCGGAAGATGACCGCTTGCTGGGTTATGGTTTTAAAATGGAAGTGTTTGTGCCCACCGCCACGGATAGGCTGTTGGGGGCGGGAAAGCTGCAGCTGAGTCCGTCGGCATTTATTTTGTTCTCGCTTCCCGGCAATTTATATGCGGCGGCCGGGTATAAGCACTACCAGTCCGTAGTGGGGGACCATGCCCGGGATGACATTAATTACGGCCGTTTGCGTTTGAATGTGGGGTATACGTCGCCTTCCCAATGGTGGGCGTTGGTGAACCTGTATTATTATATGGATTACGAACGCGGCGGACGTGCCGAGTTCATCCCGGAATTGGAAGTGGGTACGTTGGTGAACGAAGGAACCGCTTTTTATATTAACGGCAGTACGCACGCGGCCGGGAACTGGAATACGAAGGACTGGAGTTTGGGAGTCGGCTTTAAGCTGTTGTATTTATAATATGAAAAACCCCCGTTTATCACGGGGGTTTTAAAGTTTGCGCTCGGCGGGAGTCGAACCCACATTTCCAGCTTCGGAGGCTGACGCTCTATCCATTGAACTACGAGCGCGCAAAGATGTATTTATTCTAGCAAATTATACAAGATGCTTTCTTTTTTTCTTATTCCCGTGTATATTTGCGTGGGTAGCCCAGCCAAATGGCCACAAGCGCGCCCAGGCCGAGTAAGTACGGGTAGTATAAGTATTCCATAATTTGAATCGGCGATACGCCCGCCAGGCTGGCGGCCATCAGCAGCTGGGCGCCGTAAGGAATAATGCCCTGCACAAAGCAGGAAAAAATATCCAGCAGGCTGGCTGCACGGTTGGGGGCGATGTTAAATTTTTGAGCGATTTCTTTGGCAATCGGTCCGGCCATAATCAGCGCGATGGTATTGTTGGCCGTGCATAAATTGGCAAACCCCACTACGCCCGCGATGCTTACTTCCGCCCCTTTGCGGGAAGAAATTTTGGCCGTCAGTTTATGGATAATCCACGCGAGGCCGCCGTTGTAGCGGATCATTTCCAGCATGCCGCCCGCCAAAATGGTGACGATGACCAGTTCGCCCATGCCGTTAATGCCGCTTCCCATGGCAGTGGTCCAGCCCCACAGGTTAAAAGAACCCGTCACCAGGCCGATAACGCCGCACAGCACCGTTCCGCCCAGCAGAACGGCCATGACGTTCACGCCCATTACGGCCGCCGCCAGCACGGCAAAATACGGCACCACTTTCAGCCATTGTACGTTTTCGTGCGTAAAGGCGTGGCTCGCGCCGCTTCCGGCGAAAATGTACAAAATAAGCGTCAGCAGAGCAAAGGGGATTACAATGTGAAAATTGGTTTTAAATTTGTCGGCCATTTTACAGCCCTGCGTGCGGGTGGCAACGATGGTCGTGTCCGAAATAAAAGAAAGGTTGTCCCCAAACATGGCGCCGCTGACCACCACCGCGCTCATCAGCGGCAGGGATAAGCCCGTCTGCGCCGCCAGCCCGGCGGCCACCGGGGTCAGCGCGACGATGGTGCCTACGGACGTTCCTACGGACACCGATATCACGCACGCCGCCAAAAATACGCCCGCCGCCAGAATGTTTCCGGGTAAAATGGAAAGCGTTAAATTTACCGTCGCGTCCACCGCGCCCATGGCTTTTGCCGTTTGCGCAAATGCGCCCGCCAGTACGAAAATAACCACCATCAGCATAATGTTGGTGTTGGCCGCACCTTTGCAAAAAAGTTCAATGCGGTTGTGCAGATTTCCGCCTTTGCTCATCCATACGGCTACCACCGAAGAAATAACAAACGCCACGGTAATGGGCATTTTGTAAAAATCACCGGCCGCCAGCGAAACGGCCAAATAGGAAAGTAAAAATACCGCAAGCGGAATGAGCGCAAACGGATTGGGGAAAATAGTGTCTGGTTTCATGAAAAACTCCGGGCGGCCCGCCGGGCTGTGCGCCGGAGGGAACATAAGATAATAATATTATATAAAAAATAAAGGTTTTCTCACATTCTGCCTGCCGCCAAAAGTGATAAAATAAAGTATCCGGCCTGCCGGAAAAAGGGGGACTTATGAAAGCCTGTATTATTACCATCGGGGATGAAATTTTACTCGGTCAAATTTTAGATACTAATTCCCGTTTTATCGCGCGGGAACTGGCCGCGGCGGGGGCGGAAACAGTGGAAATGCGTTCCGTGTCCGACGGGCGCGACGAAATCCTGCACGCGGTGGACGACGCTATGCGCTCTGCCGACGCCGTGTTTGTGACGGGCGGCCTGGGCCCGACGAAAGACGACGTCACCAAAAGCGCGCTGGCGGATTACTTCGGCACCGAACTGGCCCACAACAAGCAGGCGCAGCAGTGGCTGGAGGAAATGTTCGCAGCCAATCCGTCCCGTATGAACGCGTATAACCAAAACCAGGCGTGGCTGCCCAAAAGCTGTACGCCGCTTCGCAACCTGAAAGGCACCGCCAGCGGCATGTGGTTTGAGAAAGACGGTAAAGTGCTGGTTTCTCTGCCCGGCGTGCCGTTTGAAACGGAGTACTTGTTTCCGGCGGAAGTGATGCCGCGCATCCGGGCCAAATTCGGGGAGTGTCTGCTGCGTTACAAAATGGTGACGGTGTTCGACATCCCGGAAGCCGAACTGGCGATGAAACTGGCCGCGTTTGAAGAAATTTTGCCCAAAGGCGTGGGGCTTGCATATTTGCCCTCGGCCGGGTTTATCCGCCTGCGTTTGACGGCCAAAGGCCCGGTGGAAGAATCGCTGGACGGACTGTTTGAACAGTTGTTAAACGAACTTTCCGGCCTGCGCTTTACGGAACAAACCGGGGAAAACGAAGAAGAATCCTTCGCCCGCCGCTTGCGCCAAAGCGGCAAAACCGTGGCGTGTGCGGAAAGCTGTACAGGGGGAAATATCGCGCGGATGATAACGGCGGTACCCGGTGCGTCCGCTTACTTTTTGGGCGGCGTGGTGGCGTATGCCAACCGCGTAAAACAAAACGTGCTGGGCGTGCGCGCGGAAGATTTGGAAGCATTTGGCGCCGTCAGCGAGCCCGTGGCCCTGCAAATGGCCGAGGGAGTGCGGCGCGTGACGGGGGCGGATTATGCCGTGTCCACTACCGGGGTAGCGGGGCCGGACGGCGGTACGCCGGAAAAACCCGTCGGCACGGTGTGGATTGGCGTGGCGGGGCCGAACGGCTCGCATGCGGAAAAATTTACGTTTTCGCGCACGCGCGAGCGCAATATCGGGCGCGCTTCGGTCAAAGCCATATCTTTGCTGTTGGAAGAAATGGAAAAATAGACGTTTTAAGCCAAAAATGCCCCGGGTGCGAGAAGCGTCCGGGGCGTGCTTTTTATCATAAGAACCCCCGGGCGTACACCCGGGGAATTTCTTGCATGACTCCGCCCATAACGGAGTTAAAAATAATTGGTTAAGCCAGCAGGGCCGAGATGCGTTTTCTTAATTCTTCTTCGGGCATTTCGCCGGAAACGCTGTCCTGCACTTTGCCGTTTTTGATAAATACAAACGCCGGAATCCCGCTGACGCCGTAACGTCGGCTGGCAAGCGGCGAATCGTCCACGTTTACGGCCAAAATGCCCGCTTTGCCTTCAAATTCTCCGGCCAGTTTATCCATTATCGGCTCCATCCGCACGCAGTGCGGGCACCACGGTGCAAAAAATTCAATCATAGCCGCTTTTTCGTATTTGGCGAGCGCTCTGTCGAAAGAGGCGTCGTTTACCGTTAATTTTTTCCCCATATTATAATCCCCCTGTGTGGTGTTGCTGTTATAAGTATAGGGGAATAATAGACTTTTGCGGAAGCGTTTTATTAGTTAGAAAACCCCGCGCCGTTACAGCGCGGGGAAATGTTATTTGTAGAGGAGCGCCCGAAATTCCGCCGTTTGGTTGAGGCCTTTAAACATCCAGCCTTTTTGGTCTTCGTCAAACAGCGATTCGATGTTTCGGAAGTTTAGCCGCAGGGCTTTGTCTACGTTTTGGTAGGCGTTTTTGCGGTCTTTTTTGCTTAGCCAGTATACGCCGGCCAGGTTGATGTAGGGGGTGGGGGCGGCGGAGTCCAGCTTGATGGCGGTTTCCAAATCCGCCTTGGCTCCGGCCCAGTCTTTCAGGTGCATCTTGGCAAACCCGCGGTTATTGTAGGGAATGGCCCATTTGGGGTTGAGTTCGATGGCTTTGGCGTAATCTTCGGCGGCTTTTTTAAACTGGCCCATTTCTTCGTACGTCAGCCCCCGGCGGTTGTAGTAGGCGGCTTCGGGCTGGAGTTCAATCAGTTTGGTAAAATCTTCCAGCGCGGCGGGGTAGTCCGCCATGTCTTTAAACGCTCCGGCGCGGTAGCGGTAGGCCTGGGCGTAGGTTCCGTCGCGGTGGATGGCTTTGCTGTAAGCGGAAACGGCTTCGTCCGCACGGCCCTGGCCGGAAAATACGCGGCCTTGCCAATAATGTACGTCTGCACTGTCTTCTCCGCGTTTCATAGCCGTATCCAACATCCGCTGGGCGTCCGCATAGCGGTAGGATTTTACGTAAACCGGGGCGATTTCAAGCGCCAGCGCGGTGGTGGTGCGGCGTTTGCCGAGGTATTTTTTATAGTCGGCGATGGCGGCGTCGTACTTATTTAAAGCGGCGTTGGCGCGCGCACGCGCCAAATAAAAATTGCGGTAAGCGGGTTTGAGGGAAATTGCGCGCGTCAAGTCCGACACGGCCTGCGCGTTGCGCCCCATATCCATATAAACAAGGGCGCGCGCGTAATAGCGGAAAGGATCTTTCGGGCGGAGTTCGATGGTGCGGGTGTAATCGTCCACCGCTTGCTTGTTGCGGCCCAAACTGCGGTAAGCGTCGCCCCGGTAGTGGAACGCGTCCGCCATTTTGGGGGCTTTGTTCACCACGCGGGTAAGCAGTTTGATTTGGGCGGCCGGATCGGGCTCCGTTTTAGCCTGGGCAAACAGCTGGGCGGCCGTTTGCGCGTAAGCGTACGGCATACACAGAAAGAAAAATAAGAAAATGGCCAATAGAAGTAGCGTGGAAAACAGGCGCAGATTCAAAAATACGGCCCCGGCCAGGGTGGCTTTGCCCGCAAACAGCTTGCCGAGTTTTACCGTCGTGCCCGACAGTTTGACTATTTTTGCAATTAATACCGACCGCAGTGCGAGCGTCACCGCCCCCAAAAACGCGGCCGCCAGCCAGCGCGGAAAACGTTTTAATTCGTTTTTTCCCATTTGGCGGAACACTTCCCGCACGCTTCCGGATACAAGCACTTTGGCTTGGTCTTTGGCGAGGCCGTCGTTCATATCTTGAATATGCGAGGCGAGGTTTTCTTTGACGAGGTCGATGGAAGCGTCAATAAAATCCTCCCACGCCGCGCAGGCCGTCCGCACCGCAAACGCGCACGCCGCCAGCATGGAATAGGCAAAGGCCGCCATACTGTAAACTGCAAACAGAAGCCCCGCCAGGGCAAAATCCAG
>JAUNWB010000356.1 GCA_030540535.1 Elusimicrobiales bacterium | reverse complement strand
TTTTGCATAAACCCTCTTTTTTTTCGGGCGAATTATTCGTCCGATGTTGTAATGCTTAAAATTTCATCTACCGTCGTCTGCCCGCGGATGACTTTGCGCCACCCGTTGGCGCGCAGGTTCAGCGCCCCGGAACGCACCGCGGCGCGTTTGAGTTCCACCAAGTCCTGCGTTTTATAGAGAATATTGCGCATCTCTTCCGACATGCGGTACACTTCGTAAATAGCGCGGCGGCCGGCAAACCCGGTGCCGAAACAGCGCGGGCAGCCCACCGACTTAAAGAACGTCCACGAGTTTTGGTCGCGCGGATTTAAATGGCCTTCCTGAATAATGCGCGCAATCATGGCCGGATCCGGAATGTGCGGCACTTTGCAGTACGGGCACAGCATACGCACTAAGCGCTGCGCGGCCACGAGCGCCAAAGAGCTGGCCAGCAGGAACGGTTCCATACCCATATCGATTAGACGCGGTACGGCGCCCAAGGCTTCGTTAGTGTGCAGAGTGGACAGCACCAAGTGACCCGTCAAAGCCGCTTTCAAGCAGGCTTCGGCGGTTTCGTTATCGCGCACCTCCCCTACCAGGATGACGTCCGGGTCCTGACGTAAGAACGAACGCAGACCCGCCGCAAAAGTAAGCCCGATGGCCGGTTTTACCTGCACCTGGCTGATACCCGCCAGTTTGTATTCGACAGGGTCTTCCAGCGTCATAAAGTTAAGTTCGGGCGTACGAATGGTGGTAAGCACCGCGTTAAGCGTGGTGGATTTACCGGAACCCGTAGGACCCGTCAAGAAAATCAGCCCGTGCGGCAGGTTGGCCGCTTCCAAGAAGGCTTTTTTCTGTTCCGGCTCGAAACCGAGTTTGTCTACGTTCATTTCCCCCGTACCTTTATCCAAGATACGAAGCACGAGTTTTTCGCCGTACACGGCGGGGCACACGCTGACGCGGACTTCAATCGAGCGGTTCTGGTAGCGGATGGTGAAGCTGCCGTCCTGCGGCAAGCGTTTTTCCGCGATGTCCAATTTAGACAAAATTTTAATACGGGAAATAATGGCGTTTACGGATTCTTTGGCCGGTGGAGTGCGTTCGTACAAAGAACCGTCGATGCGGAAACGAAGCGAAACGCGTTCGTCAAACATTTCCAAGTGAATATCAGACGTACGCTCCGTAATGGCCTGGCGCAAAATGGCGTTTACCTGTTTGACGTATTGGGAAGAATTGGGATTGACTTTATCCAAATCCAGGTACCCGGAAACGTCCACATCTTCGTCGCTTTCTTCGGCGGCGGCCGCGGCGTCTACGGGTTTGGCGGCTTCGTTCATGACTTCTTCCAACAGGTTTTTGTTGGAATAGAACGAGTCAATTACGTTTAAAGGCTGGCTTTTGCTGGCAATAAAAGGCTGTACCTGCTTGCCGGACATCATTTTGATGTTTTCAAGCAAAAAGACGTTCGTCGGGTCCAGCACCGCCACGGCCAGTTCCGTTTCTTCCACGAACAAAGGAACCACCATGTTTTCGCGCGCGAACTTTTCGGGGATGATTTCCTGCAGGTTCTGCTCGCGTTCCGGCACCAAAATACCGTTTTCTTTCGAAGCGTAGGGAACGGCAAAATGTTTGGCAAGCGCCGCCGTAACTTTCTCTTCGGAAGCGAAGCCGAACTTGATAATCGCTTCCGCTACGGAAACGTTGTTTTGTTTGGAATAAAGCTGCGCGCGTTTGACTTGTTCCGCGTCCAGCGTGCCTTGTTCCATTAAAATTTCGCTTAACTGTTTTGCCATTTCCTAATCCTCTTAAAT
>JAUNWB010000355.1 GCA_030540535.1 Elusimicrobiales bacterium | reverse complement strand
TTCTACCCTGATGTTTGCGTTTATCGGGGACGCGCCCAGTATTTCCTATATTATTTTGGCGCAGCTTATTATGGGGGCCGGGAGCGGTACGTTCCAGGTGCCTAATAACAACACGGTTATCAGCGCGGCGCCGAAAGGCAAGCTGGGGGTGGTGGCGAGCGTCAACGCGCTTTCGCGCAACGTGGGGATGATTATGGGGATTGCGCTGTCCGTAGCCGTGTTTGCGCTCTTGCAGGAACACTTTTTGTCGCTCGGGCTGTCCGCGCGCGACGCGTTTATCGGCGGATACAAATGGGCTCTTTTGTTTGGGGCGTTCTGTGCGGTGGCGGGGGGGATTTTATCGGCCAAGCGGGATTAATTTTTAGCTTAATAAGTACCCAAAAGGCCCAGGCAATTACTGGGCCTTTTTTTTGACAGAAATAGGACTTTTTTTTACTGGTATTTACGGGGATGCTTCTCTATAATAAAAATGTAAGCATCTTCCTATACAGGAGTAGGGTATGTATACATGGCTATCCCGCTTTATGACCGCTGTTTTTCTGTTGAACGTTTTGAGCCCCGCTTATGCGCAGGCCCCCTTGCCCCGGCGGCGTTCGGTCTATCAGAATCCTCAAGTGGGTGAAGCGCAGCGGCAGGCTGATATCGCGCGCGGGGTGGTGCAAGGTCTGGAAGAATCCCGTCAAAAATACTTAGACAATATCGCTCCTGACCGTGAGTCCGCCCATGACGAGTTTCTTAATTCCTCCACGTTTGAGGAAATGGCTGCGGCTTATAAAAAACTGGATGAACTCCGCCGCAAGGGTTCAAAAACATTAAGCACTTATCAAACCGAAATTAACGGAGCGCAGTATCGTTCTCTTCAAGCCGCCGGCGGTGTAACATTTGAGTATTACCGGCAAAATCCCCATGTTGCTCCGGACGCTGTCAGCCAGACGTTGGGTTACGATGCCCGTTTTGGCTCCAATCCCAACAACTGGCCCGCCTGGGCGGATTCTTATTCCCGTTTGTTTAGAACGGACGGCTGTCCGTCTGCTTCTTCCTTTTTGGATAACTTAAAAAATAATAAATTTGAAACGACGGAAGAACTGTTGGAGTACATAGACCCGTTAGGTTTTAACTGCAACGACTATCTCGCCGTGGCGTACGCGGCTGAAACGATGTATTATATGCTGGAAGAATTTACGCGCCCGGGTTCTGTTTCCGACGAACAACGGGAAGAAATGACGGTTTTCTTCTCCCATGCGCGCTACCGTGCCGTGGCCTCGTTAAAACGGCTGAACCGCTTAGACGCTTCCGACGAAACTTTATATATGGCGCGCGGTACGCTGCGTATTTTGCTCGCCATATTGGAAGAAGCCGCTTCCGCCAATAATCTTCAGTTGTTGGAAAAGAAACTCTATTTGCTGGAGCCTACTAAAAAACTTTGGCAAAAGAACTACCCTCAACCTTCTCAAAAAACGCAAACGGTAGGCGAAGGACGATGGATTTCTGTATCGTGGCCTTCCGAGCGGCCTTCATACAAGACCTTTGTCCAAAACCATACCCAGGTGGCGGAAGAACTGTCGGCCGAGTTGACGAAAGCCGTTTCCCAGGGCTATGTTAAAGTGCAGGAAGTAACCTATTCGGATTATTGGGGAAAAAATCCGTTGGAAAAGTTTGTAAATTGGGTGGAACATGCTTTTGGCAAAGGCACGCTTTCTCACGAAGCGCTGGCTTCTTTGCGTGAGGGAATCCCCGGCGATTTGGACAAAGAATTTTATGATGAACTGACGGATTTAAAAGGCAAAGCGTC
>JAUNWB010000354.1 GCA_030540535.1 Elusimicrobiales bacterium | reverse complement strand
CAGCTGGAGACCGGAAACACAGCCAGCCGCTGCAACCTGATCGATAACGGAGACTTCCATCTGGGAACCCTGGACGGCTATACCAAGTCCGGAACCGCTGAGGATCTACTGACGACCATAGGCGCCTCTGTCAAGCTCCCCGTGCAGCAGGCGCTTCTGGTTACGCAGAACACCGTCCTCTACGATGGGCCGGGAAGCGGCCATGTCCCGCTGATTACCGTATATCTGGGAACCCATGTCGCTTCCCACGGCTTTGTCACAGGAAGCGACATGGGACTCTGGTATCGGGTCAAAACCCCAGGGGGACTCACCGGCTATCTTCCGGCTGCCAGCGTGATTGCCTATGTGGCGGGAAGCAGCAGCCTTGCCGCAGGCGTGGTCGCCGTTTCCGGGGAAATCCTGCGCGCGGCTCCCTCCGGCGATCCGGTCCTCTATTATCTGCCGCAGGGAACCAACGTGGTCATCCACACGGAAACCGCCGATGCTTCCGGTAAGAACTGGTACCGGGTCGGCTTCCAGATCCAGAGTACCAAATATCACGGGTATCTCCCGGCCGATTCCGTGGCGCGCCTGAGCAGAATCCCCTTCTCCGGAACCCTGAAGGCTGCGGACCGCCTGTTTTCCTCTCCCTCCCTTGGCAGTACCGCCGTGACGCAGGAGGCCGCGGACACTGCCCTTGCCCTGCGTGGCGTCCTGAACAAGCAGAACGGAGAGACCTGGTACCTTGTCCTGCACCAGAGTACCTATACCTACCTTCCGAGCCGAAATGTCACCCTGCTCGCTTCCCCGGAGACCGCGGCAAAGCCACACGAGCGGTTCCCAGAAAAGATCGGAGGATTAGAAAACCATATCTTCCAGTTTTCCGGCGATCCCACCCAGGATAAGCGCCTGACCCGCACCCTGGATCTGGTCGGAAAGAAGGGGGACGTCTACATGGTCAACGCCTGGGGCAGAGGCACCTCCCTTCCGGAGACAGACAATGAGAAGGACCGCCGCTTTGGCGTGGAGCTGTGCTTTGTGGCTTCGGATGGAACCAAGGAGACCCACCGCAGCAGCTTCAGCCCGGATATCCTGGACTGGCAGTTCCTGAGCGAGGTCTTTGTGGCAAAGAAGGACTATACAAGCATTCAGGTATCCTATATCTACTGCCGAAACGGAAACCTTGCCTTTGTCGACGGCTTATCCCTGTACCGGGAGGGCTATGGACAGACCTACACCTATGACGAGGATGGGAATGTGATTTCCGCAGAGGATGCGGCCAACAACAAGACAAGGTTTGAGTATAATGCCAACCAGGATCTGACTGGCATAGCAGATGTGAATGGAAATACGTTTACTTATGAGTATGATAGCAAGCATAATGCCACCAAAGCCGTTTCCGCAGAAAAGCTGGAATATCGCCTGACCTATGATGCGCAGGGAAATATCACCAAATGCGGTTATGCCCTCCCTTCATCGCCCACAATCGGCAGCTGGGTCAGCCGCACCTTTACCAGTGATAAGAATCACGTCCATTCTGTCACCGATGCGCACGGAAGCAAAATTCAGTATGAGTGGGACACAGCCAAAGACCTTTTAACCTCCCTGACTGACGCCAGAGGAAATACCCTCAACTATTCCTATGACAGCCTGGGACGTCTGACCTGTGCCTCTCAGACCGTGGCATGGAATGGAACCACCAAAACCATTCCGCATACCTACGTCTATACCAAAGACCATCTCTCCGCAATCGGACACCATGGCTTTGCCTATCGCTTTGCTTATGACGCCTTTGGAAATACCAAGAGCGTATCC
>JAUNWB010000353.1 GCA_030540535.1 Elusimicrobiales bacterium | reverse complement strand
CCTGGGCGATTTCGTCGTCCGTCGGGCCGACAAGGCCGTCCCCCACCGGGTCAGCCAGCAGCTCAAGCGGCGGAAGCCGGAAGGTTTTAGGGTCAAATTTTTTAATTTCGCCGTTTTCATCGGTGGCTTTGGCGGGAGATTCTTTCGGTTTGTCTTCGGTTAAATGCGAAGCGGAAATATCCTCTCTGCGCGGAAGTTTGACGGGTTCGGCCACCGCCACGGGGCGGCGGATTTCCGGCTTGGAGCGGTGAATTTCGGGCGCCTCGTGGATTTCTTCGGCCACCGGCACGGCGATTTTTTCTTTGGCGGATTTGTCGGCTTTTTCTTTTATTTCGGCGCGGCCTTCGGTGATTTTCTGTTTGAGTTCCGCGCGCGCTTCCAGCCAGCCGTCAAAATCGTTGCGGATAAACTGGACCGTTTTTTCCAGCACAACGGACCACGGAATCGCAAACAGCATATGGAGCCCCACCAGCATAAACGCCAAAGAGAATAATGCGGCCCCGACGGAGCCCGATACGCCTTTAAAAGCGTAAAAAACTTTTTGCCCCACAAACCCGCCGCTGTTTCGCTAAACCTAAAAAATAATTTTTAAACGCTTAAAAAAGCTCGACGCGGCCGACAGCTTTACGCCCGTTCCTATTAAAAACAAAAAACACGACGCGCTTTTTTTGCGCATGGTTTGCACCAGCCAGTACGCCAAAAACAGCGGCAGGAGGCCGGCCGACTGCCCCAAGAGCTGGAACAATTCTTTGGCGACCTGTTCCCCCGCCTGCCCGCTGGAAACGTTAAACCATAAAATGCAGAACAGCCACGCGCACAGACTGCCGCCTAAAATATACAAGGCGGTGCGAATCCAGGCGTTGGAAGAAGTTTTTTTCGTTTTCCGTTTGGTTTTTTTAGCGGCGTAATAATAGTGCTTTGGCATATAGCTTATTTTACCTTTTTTTAGGCGGTTTAGGTAGATTTTCTGCGCGTGCGAAAACGGGGGCAGGCATAGGGTT
This sequence comes from Elusimicrobiales bacterium, assembly GCA_030540535.1. Classification (GTDB taxonomy): domain Bacteria; phylum Elusimicrobiota; class Elusimicrobia; order Elusimicrobiales; family Elusimicrobiaceae; genus Avelusimicrobium. Next base: position 810 of record JAUNWB010000353.1, on the reverse strand, counting down.
GCAAACAGACGAAAAAAACATAAAAACTATTAAAAACGTCATACTAAACTTTTTTCAGCATTATTCCTTATTTACCCTGTCATACAACCATACAAAAAACCCGGCCTCGCAAAAGCGAAACCGGGTTTTGCAAAAAGACTTTTTAGTTGGCCGATTGTGCAGACGCAGCTTCGGGCTGAGGCGTTTGTACGCCTTCTGTCCACGTTACGTGATAGTTGATTCCGTCCGCTTCCAGCGAGATTTTACCCTGCTGGTATAACACACCGAGCGCCAAATAAAGCACAGACGCCGATAAACGGAACGTTACTTTCAGCTGCCAGGAAGTTGCTTTGCCGTTTTTGGCCAAGAACTCTCCCATGCGGGTAACAGCGGTTTGGATATTTTCCTGTAACGGATTCATGGTTACACCCGTTCAAAAGCGAACAACGCTTCGCCCTGTTTAACCGGCTTGCCGTTTTCCACGAGTACTTTTTTAATGATACAGGGAAATTCCGCGCGGACTTCGTTAAATACTTTCATGGCTTCGATTAAGCAGATGACGTCGCCTTTGTTCACGCGCGCGCCTTCTTTGGCAAACGGCGGGGCGGACGGAGTGGAGCCGCGGAAGAAAATGCCGGTAAGGGAGGATTTGATAACGTCTTTATATTGTTCCTGGGCGGTTCCGGCCGCGGCGGAAGAGCCGGCAGCGGCTACGGCGCCGCCTAAACTCACGGGCACGGGAACCACGGCGGGTTTTGCTTTTACCAGGCGCAGGTAGAGGCCTTTTTGGTCGTACTCAATCGTATCGATGTTATTGTCCTGCATGAAACC
>JAUNWB010000352.1:413-1823 GCA_030540535.1 Elusimicrobiales bacterium | reverse complement strand
AAGTAAAAGGGCTAAAGAATACAAATACTTATTATTGGTCCACAATCGTACGATATTGCAAGTTTGCGTAGCTTCTTGCAATATCGTACGATTTTCATTTTATACCTTTGCATGCAGAAAAACTAATATAATTCAAAAATATGCTTAAACAAATTCTCCTTTCGGGAGCCTTGGCTTTGCCTATCGTGGCTCTCAACACAAATGCGCAGCAGAAGCCTGCAAGCGTTTTCATCACAGCCGGACAGTCTAATGCTGACGGTAGAGTTTATAATAGCGAAATTGTAGACTATCTAAAGCCTGGCTACAAGTATCTTAAATATGCTAACGTAACGAGTACAAGCACAGGCGAATTTGGTACCAGAACGTTTGAAGACCGCAAAGCTCGTTGGGCTTTCTGTGATGTTACAAACTATTTCATTGAGCAAGCCCTGCAACAAGACTTCTATGCCGTAAAATGTACATACGGCGGCACAGCCATAGCCACAGGCGTAACAGCCGAAAAACTACCTGTATGGTATGCTGACCCTACATGGATAGCAGAAAACAACGCCTATCGTGGCGACATCACAACAGGCAAATCGCTCACCAAGTCGCTTACCGAAGGCTTCTCAGACCTTGTAGATGGCACACTCTCTAAACTACAGCAGGGCTACGACGTAAAAGCCATAATGTGACATCAGGGCGAAAGCGACCGTAATGCTGCTGGCGCCTACTATACCAACTTCAAAACCATGATTCAATATATGCGCAATGCCATATATCAGAAAACAGGCGACGAAAAAGACAAGTCTCTGCCTTTCATCTTCGGCACCATCACCAGCGACAGCAAGCAATATAGCGCAAAGGTGAAAGAGGCGCAACTGCAGGTGGCAAAAGACCTTGAGAATGTCTACGTCATAGATATGGAGGGTGTAACCTTGCGCTCCGACCAGCTTCACTTCGACAAAGCGTCTACAGAATATCTTGGCAAAATGATGTACAACAAGCTCGTTGCTCTCGGTCTCGTAGATGGCAACGAGGTTGAAGCCACAAAACCCACGAAGCCTACAGGCACAGAGGATGTAGGCAAAGTAGAGGCTGAACGCATGTGGGACTTCAAAGTACTAAAAAGCCAAGCCACCGAAGCCAACCTCAAAGCAGACAGCAAATGGGAAGCCAAAGGTAGCACGGGCTATAGATACAACAGCGCTTTATCCACCTTTTGGGAGCCTGTAGCCAACGAAGTAACAATAGAAGAAACTAAGGGCTTATACTTCAAATCGCCAAGTGGCAACCGCCTTTACATCAAGCCTGGCAACCACATCTGCCTCTATGCCGACAACCTGAAAATGACCATTCCAAAGGTTAAGCCTCTGCAATATATCACCATCGTCACCAAGTCAGCCAAAGGCGAACGAGGCATCACCCCCG
>JAUNWB010000352.1:0-403 GCA_030540535.1 Elusimicrobiales bacterium | reverse complement strand
ATGCTGATAGCCACAGCGATACCAACCTTATGCTAATCAAGGGTGGCACCAAGTCAGCCGACTTAGTCACCAACTGTTGGCAAGTGAGCGACGAAATCAAGGACGAAACCGACATCGTATTCCATTCCAATGGTGGCGCCATCTATGTATATAGCATCATGGTATCCAACGAAGATCCCTCTAACCCCACATCCATCAAGCGCCCCAAGAAGCAATCTCCCGACACCGCATGGGTAAACCTTCAGGGCATCAAAACCCTAACCCCCACCAACGGAATTTATATCCAAAACGGAAAGAAATACGTAGTGAGTAAGTAAAGGGGAAAGAAAGATTCTCAACGAAATTCTATTGCCAAACAAAGCCTTGAAGGAGAAGTAGTATCAAAGTTCTGTGTTCCAGTTGT
>JAUNWB010000351.1 GCA_030540535.1 Elusimicrobiales bacterium | reverse complement strand
CAGTGGCGGGGCAGATTGAATCCTTCCGGCCCGATGCGGTATTTATTGACGCCGGATGCGGGGGCGGTGTCATCGACCGTTTGCGCCAGCTGGGGTTTAGCGTCACGGAAGTTCCGTTCGGCGGCGCGCCTTCCCGCCCGGGCCAGTACGCCAATAAACGCGCCGAAATGTGGGGGGAAATGGCCCGCTGGATTACCGCCGGCGGCGCGCTGCCGGATGACGGCGCGCTGAAAGCCGATTTGTGCCAGGTGTGTTATGATTACGACGCCGTCGGCCGTTTGCGTCTGGAACCCAAAGAGAAAATAAAGGAACGGTGCGGCAAAAGCCCGGATTTGGCCGACGCGCTCGCGCTTACGTTTGCGTCGCCCGTCCGGCCGCGCGCGTTAGGCGGCCGCGGCGAATTTGCCCGCAGCGATTACGAGGTGATATAGGCCTTTTGGTCCCTAAAACGGGACCAAAGGACCCTGTTTTTTTTCGTCTTAAAACGCTACTATACGGGTATACCGTGTAAAGGAGTCCCCCGTATGAAGAAGCGTTTGGGTATGGCAGTTTTGGTTTTGTTGCTGGCGTGTTCATGGGCGCAGGCGCAAAAGAATGTAATAAAACTGGGGCAGAAGGTGTCCCGCGGCGTGGCGCGCGCCACGGAACAACAGCTTTTAAAATCGGTCCCCGCCCGTACGCTTTCCCTATACGGGCCCGAACTGCGCGCGCTGGTAGCTTCCAACCGCTTGCCGGCAAACACCTTCCCGAAACTGGCCCGCCGGAACGATTTATTAACGTATCAGGCAGTAAATTTGTTTGTGACGCAGGAAAAATTGTTTTTGGAACAAGCCCCTTTACTGGTGGAAAAGATTGAAAGCCGCGTATACAGCCGCGTGCCTTATGCTGCGTTACTGCCGAAAGATGCGGAAGTGCTGTATATCGGCGAAATTCACGGCGTGCCGCGCGTGCAGGAAGAGATTGTTACGTTGGTAAAATCACTTCGGACCGTATATCCCGGCCGGAACATTTACTTGGCCGCCGAAGGGGTGCCCGCCGCGTTTGATTTGGACTACTCGACCGACGATTTGATTCATACCCAAGAAGCCCTCCTGGAACGCTTGCACGAGGCCGCCGAACTGGCGGATATGGAGCTGACCGAACTGGTAGCCTCCTCCTCCGTGGTGCTGGCGGCGGTGGAAGCCGGTATTCCCGTTTTGGGGCTTGAAAGCGAAGGGGCTCTTTGCCGGCTGGCTACCCCCAAAGGACGCAAAATGCCTACCGAAGAAGAATACGAGCAGGTGGTAACGTCTTTGGCGGGGATGGAATTTCGTAACCGGGGTTTTGCCAAAGGTATTAAAGTATTGCGCAAGGCGGACCCGGACGCGCTGATTGTGGTGTATGGCGGTATTGACCATTTGGCCTATCACCAGCTTTCTTCCGTGCCCGCGCTGGTGGGCGGAAAATCTTTTGTCGTGCAGGTGACGGTTCCCGCCGCGCTGGCTGAATCGAACCTGTTGTTTCGGTATTTTAGGGAGCCGGAGGATATCCGCCGCGCGTTTAAGGCGTCGCCCGACGCCAAACTGGCCGAATACTGGAAAGAACCTACCTCTTTTAACCAACTGCTCGGTAACGATTTGACCGTTATCGTACACGAATAACTTACCCGTTTGTTTCTTATGTGCGCCCCGGGTAAAACCAGGGCGTGTTTATTTCCGCCGTCCGTTTTTATAATTTTTTATTGCTCAAAATTCTGCATACGCTTTTTTCGTCGGAAAAATAAAAAATGCTTGACAAATATATTTATTTTATGATATAATTAAAAAACAGAAACATTCCTCACGCAGTACCTTTAATTC
>JAUNWB010000019.1 GCA_030540535.1 Elusimicrobiales bacterium | reverse complement strand
ACGAAATCCGCGCACTTACTCCGCGCGTAAGGCCCAAGAGTAATGCGGCCGTAATTGTAATACCGCTTCTGGATACGCCGGGCATAATCGCCAGTGCCTGCGCGCACCCAATCAAAAAAACCGTTTTGAACGGGACGGAAAAAATATCTGCCGTTTCCGCCCGGTCGCCCGCGCGGCGGTCCGCCCACCACAGTATGCCCGCAAACACCATTAAACAGGCCGCAATCATCAGCGGGTTTCTAAAAGCATGTTCGGCCGTGTCTTTTAAAAACAGGCCCGCAATCCCCGCCGGCACGGTGGCCGCCGCCAAATACCACAGCATGCGGCCTTGCGGCGCAAACGGTTTTGTGAGCCCATTCTTAATAAGAACAAACCAGTCTTTGGCAAAATACAAAAGTACGGCCAGCAGCGTGGCTGCGTGAAGCATAATATCAAACGCGATACCCTGGTATTCCATCCCGCGAAAATACGGCAGCAGCACCAGGTGCGCGGAGCTGGAAATCGGTAAAAATTCGCCTAAGGCCTGTAAAAGGCCGAGCAGAACGGCGTCAAAAACAGTCATGGTTATTCTCCAAAATAAGTAAGTTGCGGTACTGCCGGATTATCCAGGTTAATTACGGCAAACGAACCCGGCAAAAACGTGCGCACCTGTCCGGCCAGCAAATGCGTTACATAGGTAACATTCGGGTTGTGTCCTACAGCCAGTATGCAGTCCGTACGGTTTAGTTGTTCTTTTAAAAAATCGCAGACGTCCTGCTCGTCTTTAAGGCCGTTTAACTCGAACGATTTTTCAACCGGCGCGCAAAGCGTTTCGGCCAAAATGCAGGCGGTCTGTTCGGCCCGCAGAAGGGGGCTTGTAATAATCAGCCCGGGCGTAATACCCAACTGGTTCAGGCGCGCGGCGGTGACGGAGGCTTTTTCGCGCCCTTCGGCGGAAAGGGGGCGTTCGGCGTCCGAATTTACGCCGGCTTCGTAGCCGGGCAGCGCGTGTGCGTGGCGGACAATGACGAGCGTTTTCATAGTATTTGAATATGCGTCCAAAAATGCAATAATAAAGTAGTTTCTATTTTACTATTTATCGGTACGCCATGGAACTTTTTTACGCGCATTATCCGTCGCTGGAAAAATCGTTTGTACGCTTTGTCCGCTCCCGTCGCCAAAACCCGCTGGAGCCGTGGCTTGTCGTGTGTGCGTCTTCGTTTGTGGCGCGCCGCCTTTCCGGCGTGCTGGCGCAGGAAAACGGTGCGGTGGCGAATATCCATTTTTTGACGGGCTCCGCCCTTTTGCGCGCGCTGGACGCGGAGCAGGGCGCGGCGCTGCCCGAGTTCCCGCAGGACAATCTGCGCGATTTTTTGCTGAAAGACATTTTAACCGAACCGGGGCTCAACCGCTATCCCGTTTCGCGCGGGTTTGTGCATGCGTTAAAAGCGTCCCTGCGGGACTTGGCCGACTCGCTGGCGGACCCGGACGTGCTGGAAGAACATTTGCAAACCTCTTCGGACCCGGTACTCTCGCAGGAGGCGGAACGCTTCGGCTGGCTGGTGCGCGTGTACCGCCGTTTTAGCGAGCGCGAAGCACAGGTGCCCGGATACCGTCCGTATCAGGAAATGTTTGAACGCGCGCTTAGCGGCGTGGAAAATTCCGCCTTTTTGCGCGGATTTAAGCAAATTGTTTTTTACGGATTTTACGATATGCCCGGCCGCCAGCTGGAACTGGTGAACCGGGTTTGCAAAACGCACCCGTCGGCGGTGTTTGCGCCGTATAAAAAGCATGCGGCGTACCGTTTTGCCCAGAAATTTTTTGAAACCAACTGGCTGGGCTCTTCTCCCGCGGCGGAAGACGCGGACGAAAACGATTTCGGCGCGCTTGGCGCAAGCGGCGCGTACGTATTTGCCCCGCAGGGCGCGGCGGACGCGCCGGGCGTGAACATCGTGTCGGCGGCGGACCCGCGCGGAGAAGTGTTTTTTGCCGCCAAAGAAATTTTGCGTCTGACGGAAAAAGAGGGATATGAATTTGGCGATATCGCGCTTATCGCGCGTTCCGTCGCACCGTACCAGGACGAAGTCCGCCGCACGTTTAAGCAAAACTGTATTCCGCTGGACGCTTCGTTTACGTATCCGCTTTCTAAATTCCCGCTGGGCGTATTTTGCTTGAATTTATTTTCGCTGGCCGCGCGCGGGTTTGACCGCGATACGGTGCTGGCCGTTTTGGCGTCCCCTTATTTTAAAGCGGAGCAAAAGTATAAATGGCGTTCGCTGGCCGCTTCTTCGCTCGTCAGCCGCGATTTAAGCCAGTGGAAAGATTTGCTCCCCCAAACCAAAGATTACGACCCCGCCTTTTTAACGTGGCTGGAAGCGTGCCAAACGCGTCTTTCGGCGTTAAACGCCCCGCGCGCATGGGCGGACGCCGCCGCATTGGCGCGTGCGTTTTTGGCGGACAATACCGACGAAACTTCTTTCCGCGGCAAAGACGCGGAAATCTACCGCGCCGTGTGCGATAAAATTGATTCGTTCCAAAAATACGCTTCCGTGCGCGCCCAAAGCCGCGCGGGGGAAGCGGTGGAAGAACTGACGGACGCATTAAATTCCCTTTCTTTTAACGAAGCCGAAAGCGTGCGCGGCGGCGTAACGTTTACGGACGCGGTGCGTGCGCGCGGGCTTCAGTTTAAGGCGGTGTTTTTGCTCGGCATGAACGAAAAATCGTTCCCGCAAATCGTGCCGGAGGACCCCGTATTCCGGGACCGTTACCGCTATTTATTGCGCGACGTGCTGGGCTATTGGGTGAACCAAAAACTCGAGCGCGTGGACGAAGAACGTTTGCTGTTTTTTGCGGCGGCCACGGCGGCGCGCGAAAAGCTGTATGCGCTGTATGCCCGCACGGGTGCGGACGGGAAAGAGTCCGTCCCTTCCGTGTATTTGGCCGAGCTTGCCCGTGTCGCCCGCTTAACCTGGACGGCCGAAGAAACACCGCGCGTCAGCGGGCGCATTTCGGAACAGATTGCTTCCGTTGCGCCGGAATTTTTAACGCCCAAAGAACTTTCTTTTTCCGTTATTTTGCAGCCGGAATCGGCGCGCGAAAATTATCGGCAGGCCGGGTTATTAACGGATGAAATATCCCGCTCCCTGTCCGCCGCGCACGCGCTGGCGGAAACGGGGGAACCCAATTTGTTCGACGGTTTTATATCGGCCGGGGCGGAAATTTTCGCGCGCGCCAACGACGGGGCCGGATTTTCTCCTTCCGCTTTGCAGGAACTGGCCGCCTGCCCGATGAAATACTTTTTTGACAAAGGCCTTAACCTGGAGGAGAAAGACGACGTCTTGAGCCGCCGCGAGCTGTCGCCCGACAAACGCGGTACCGCTTACCACGAAATTTTGCAGGATTTTTACACCGAACTTTCCCGCATGGGGCTTACGCATAACGTGTTTGACTCCGCCGCACTGGAGTATTTAAACCGCGCGCTGGACGGCCGTTACAACCGGGAAAGTTATAAAGCGTTTGGCATTTATCCCGTGGTGTGGGAACTGATTTTGCAGGACATTCGCGAACGGCTGTCCGCCTTTGTAACGGACGATTTAAAAAATCTGGGGCCGTTTACGCCGTCTTATTTTGAAAAAGAATTTACGCGGCTGGACGCGCCCGGCCTGCCGTTTAAGCTGCGCGGCGTTATCGACCGCGTGGATGTGGACGCGGAACACAAAACGTTTGTGGTGGCGGATTATAAATCGTCCAAAAAAGGTACCAAAAACTTGGCGGCGGATTTCTTTACGCATCTTATTTTCCAGCCGTTTTTATACGTGCTGGCAGCCGAAAAACTGCCGGAACTGGCAGGGTATTCGTCCGCCGGGTCATGCCTTTTATCCATTAACAAAGGTTATGCGCGGCGCGATTTGGAGCCATCCGCTTTTGAAGCTCTGCGCCCGCGCGCCGAAGCGTTTTTAACGCTTCTGTCGGACTATATTAAAAAAGGCGCGTTCTTTTTGAACCCGTCCGATTTGTGCGATTTTTGCCCGTACGCGGCCATTTGCCGCCGGGACAGTTTTAAATGTTTAATGCGCGCGCGCAAAAGCGCGCAAAGCCGTCAGCTGGAGGAGGCCCGCCATGCCGAATAGACGCGAAGACCGCGATAAAGTGCAAACCGTTTTAAACGTCAACATGGTGGTGGAAGCCGGTGCGGGAACAGGTAAAACCACGCTGCTGATTACGCGCCTTTGTCTGGCGGTGCTGGCGTTGGGGGTGCCGGTTGAAAAACTGGTGGCCCTTACGTTTACCGAAAAAGCCGCCGCCGAAATTAAAACGCGTTTGATTGCCGCTCTTCACGAAGTGTTGGCCGCGGCGCGGGAAAACAAGCCGTCTTCCGTTTTAACGCTGCTGCGCGAACGGTTCAATGTGCCGGATGACAAACTCATTCCGCGTGCCGAAGCCGCCCTGGCGCGGCTGGACCGCGCGTGCGTGGGCACCATTCACGGTTTCTGCGCCGAAATTTTAAAAACGTTTCCGCTGGAAGCCGGGCTTTCGCCGAATGCGGAAATTGACTCAGGCCGCAAAGCCGCCCAGCTGTTTGACGCGCGCTGGAACTCGTTTTTGGACGCGGAACTGGGCGTAAACGCCCCGCGCGCGGAAGAGTGGAAAAAAGTTCTGCCGGAAATTTCTCTCCCCGAACTAAAAGAATTTGCGCGCGAACTGTGCAGCGGTAAAATCGAGCGGTACGACTATTTCGCGCACGCGCCCATGCTGGCCGGCGTCTGTTTGGAAAAAGCCGCCCGCGCCGAAGACTGGAGTACCGCATTCTTAGACGGCAAAAAGCCGCGCAACGCCGAAAAAGCGTTAACGTTTGCGGCCGCGTCCCTGCGCCGCACCGCCGCTTTTTTACGCGGGGAAACGGTGCCTCCCGCGCCGGAAGATTCTTCTCCCGCGTTCCCGTCCGCCCTTCCCAAAGGGTGGGACGAAGACGCGTTTGAAGAAGCCCGTTCGCTCGTGCAGTTTGCCGCCAAAACCGTGCCCGAAAAACAGCAAATTTTCCTCTCCGCGTTTAATTTGGTGCGTTCCGTCACGCAAGAAATCCGCGCCGCGTACGAGCGCGAAGGAATTTTAAGTTTCGACGATTTAATCGTAAAAACCCGCGACCTTCTGCAAAACGATTTATATGTGCGTCGGCTGCTTAAAGAAAAATTCGACGCGCTTTTTATCGACGAGTTCCAGGATACCGACCCCGTACAGGGCGAACTCCTCTTGTTTTTGGCGGAAGAGAAATTTTCCTCCGCCGCGCGCTGGCAGGACGTCATTTTGGCGCCCGGCAAACTCTTTGTAGTGGGCGATCCCAAGCAATCCATTTACCGTTTTCGCGGGGCGGACATTACGGCGTACGAACTGTTTACCGATTTGATTTTAAAGCAAGGCGGGGAAAAGTGTTTCTTGCAGCAGAACTTCCGCAGTGCGCCGGATATCGTCGGTACGGCCAACGCCGTTTGCGCGCGCGCGATGGTGCAGGAAACGGCTTTCCAGCCCGCTTATGTATCTATTTTCCCGGCCAAGCCGCTGCCCGGGCCCGCCGCTAAATGGCTGTTTGTGCGCGCGCCCGAAACCGGGGTGCTGGCGGACGATTTCCGCCACAACCAGGCCGAACGGATTGCCGACTGGATTGAAAACAACGTGGGCCGGCTGACGCTTTCGGACGGGCGCAAGCTGGCGTATAAAGACATTACGCTTTTGTCCCGCGCTTCCACCACCTCCGGCCCGTATGCGGACGCACTTCGCCGCCGGGGTATTCCGTTTAACGTGGAAACGGATAAAGATTTTTACCGCAAACAGGAAGTAAACGATTTCTTAAATTTCCTGCGCTCGGCGGCGGACCCGGCGGACCGCACCGCGCTGGCAGGCGCTTTAAGAAGCCCGCTGGGCGGGTTTACGGACGAGGAAATTTATCAAATCGCCCGGCGGGGGGAACTCTCTCTTTTTGCTAAACCGCAGGATAAAAAACTGGCGGATTTTTACGAACTCATCCGTTCTTTTGCGCGCCGCGCGGGGCGTACTTCGCTTAAAGACTTGCTGGAAGACGTCATGCAGGAAACGTTCCTGCCCGAAACCTGCGCCGCCGCGTACGAAGGCGAACGGACGCTGGCCAGCCTGCAGCGGTTGGTGCGGCTGGCGGAAGGATACGCGGGCGAGGCACCTGCGTCCCTGGGGCAGTTTTTGGCCGAAGTGCAGGATATTTTGGTGCGCGAGCCGGAGCGTTTGGGCGCGTCTTCCGCCGACGACGCACTGGACGCCGTATCTATTATGACGGTACACAAATCCAAGGGGCTCGGTTTTCCGGTGGTGATTTTAGCCGATTTGTCTAAAAAAGATTCCGCTTCCGCCTCACAGCCGGCGGGCCATATTTTTTCCTGGCAATACAATATGCACGGCCTGCGCGCCGGAAAAGTGTGCGACGCCAACCTCGCTTTTTTGGAAGAAGAACAAAAAAAACACGGACGCTGTGAAGAAGTGCGCGTTTTATACGTGGCTTTAACGCGCGCCAAAGAGCATATGCTTTTGGTGGCGGACGGACGCAAAGGGGCCGAAAAAGCCGCCGGGGCGTTCTTTGCGGCGGGGCTGTTCCCGGATGGGGCAAGCGAAACGCTTTCCAATGGGGAGGTTTCTCTTCCCGTCACGTACGCGGCATATACGGAGCCGGAAACTTTTATTTACCGCCACGCGGAAGAAAAACTGCCCGCCGTTCCCGCGCGCGAAATGACCGTCTGGAAAGCATCTTACGAGGCGCGCAAAACCCGGTATGAAGCTATGCTAAAGGATCCCGCCCTTTCGCCCAGTGCGCTCGTACAGTCTTCGGAATCTTTAACGGAAGAACAGCGCGCGGGGGCCGAGGTAGGCACCGTCTGCCACCGGGCGATGGAACTTTTGCTTTCGCGCACGGTGCAAACGCCCGAAGACGCCGCCCGCCGTGCTGCCGCTGCGTGTGCTTTTCCGTCGCGCGAAAAGGACGCACTTGCCGTCTTGGAGCCGTTCTGCCAAAGCGCGCTTTATAAAGAAATTCTTTCCGCCCAGACGCTGGCGTGCGAAATGCCGTTTACGCTGGCCGGGGGGGAATCCGGCGTAATGGACGCGGTTTTGCGCCGCGCGGACGGAACCGTATGGGTGGTGGATTTTAAGACGGACCGCGCACCCGCCGGCGGCGCGGATAAACTGCTCGATAAATACCGCCCGCAGCTGGAAGTGTACAAACGCGCGGCGGAGAAAATTTTTGCGGGGGAACGCGTAATTTGTTCCGCCGTATTCCTGCGCCTCGTTGCGGCGCGGGACTTATAAAAGATAAAATGTAAAAAATCTCATTAGGGGGAAGTATATGTTTGATAAGTTGGGACAACTCAAAGATTTATGGAAACTCAAAAGCCAGATGGAAGAAATTAAAAAACGGTTGGACAATATGGTGATTAAGGTGGACAGCCCGCGCCATATGTTCCAGCTGACGATTTCCGGCTCGCAGGAAGTAAAAGAAGTGACTGTGGACGAAGCGCTTGTTAAAAACTTCGGCGCGGCGGAAATTGCCGACGACATCAAAGCCGTTTTCAACAAAGCCGTGCGCGACAGCCAGGGTATGGCCGCGCAGGCGATGGGCAATTTCGGCATGCCGCAGGCGTAATTATGTACCAAAATAAAACGATTGCGGTATTTGGCGTATCGGCGGACCCGTCCAAATACGGATATAAAATTTTTACCGTCCTGTTAAAAAAAGGGTTCCGCGTGTACGGGATTAATCCCAAAGGCGGCGAAGTGGCCGGTCAGACCGTTTTTGCGCGTTTGGCCGATGTGCCTGCTCGTGCGGACGTGGCCATTATGGTAATTCCGCCTGCCGCGCTTGTGCCCGCCGTGCAGCAGTGCATTGACGCAGGTGTGAAGGAAATTTGGTTCCAGCCGGGGGCGCAGTCGGACGACGCGTACGACCTGGCCGAAACCGCCGGTATCACGGCCGTGAACTCCTGCTTTATGGCCGATAACGGGCTTTGGTAGTTTTATGAAAATGCGCCGCCTGGGCCGTACGGACTCTTTTGTTTCCGCCGTGGGCCTGGGCGGCTGGCCGTTTGGCGGCGGTTACGACTGGGGCCCGGTGGACGCATCGCAGGCCGAAAAAGCCGTACTGGCCGCGCTGGACGCGGGAATTAGTCTGATTGACACCGCCCCCGTGTACGGTGAAAGCGAAGCGTTTTTGGGGCGCGTTTTAAAAGGCCATCGGAGCCAAGTTGTTTTGGCCACCAAATGCGGCCTTGCCAAAAACGGTTCGTGGACCGACCACGATTTACGCCTGCAAACGATTCTCCGCCAGCTGGACGAATCGCTGGCCCGCCTGCAAACGGATTATATCGATTTGTACCAAATCCATTACCCGGACCCGAAAGTCCCGCTGGAAGAAGCACTTTTGGAATTGGCGCGTCAAAAACAGGCGGGCAAAATCCGCCATATCGGGCTGTGCAACGTAACGGCGGAAGAAATTTCCCGTGCCGTGCGCGTGACCGAAATTGCGTCCGTGCAGAACGAGTATTCGCTTCTTCACCCGCAGAAAGGGGAAGAAGTTTTTAAAGCGTGCCGGGAAGCGGGGGCGTCCTTTATTTCGTACGGCACGTTGTGCGGCGGCATTTTAAGCGGAAAATATAAAACCGCGCCGAATCTGCGCCGCGCCGATGCTCGCAATTATTTTTACAGATGTTACCGCGCGGACGCGTTTTTGCAGGCGCAGGAAGCGGCAACCCGCGTTAAAAAACTGGCGGCGCATTTACAGGTTTCTCCGGCGGCGGTGGCCGTAGCGTGGGCGCTTTCAAACCAAACGGTTTCCTGCGCGCTGACGGGTGCGCGGACGGCGGAACAAATTTTGCAAAACGCGGCCGGCGCGGACGTAATTTTAACGCCGCAAGACTTGGCTTTTTTGGAGGGCAGACCATGCACGTGTACGAAGTAGAATCTTATATTTTATCCGTACTTCCCAAACTGGGCGTAAACAAACTGCGCGAACTGGCGCGGCTGGTGTACGAAATTTGCAAGCGCGAACACTGCGCGCCGCAGGACGTGCTGGCTCCTACTAAGAATTTGACGTTTGAGTCCGCCAAAAAAACGCTTTTGGCGCGGCGCTATCCCGTCAATTTTAAAACGGCGGAAAAGAGCCGTTTTTATCTGCCCAAACTGGAACTGGACGAAACGTTAAAAGCCGATTTAACGCCCCGCCCGTTTTACCCCAAAACCGTTTATATCGAAACTTCCGCCAAAGACAGCGAACTGGACGCCCGCGTGCGCGCCGCTTTTCCGAAGGCGGAATTTAAAGAAACCGACGGCAAAACCCAGGTGGGCAGCCCCAATTTTTCCCGCCGCACGGAAACGCTGCTCATCCATAACGAAAAGTACGACTTTCTAAAACCCTGCCCGTGCAGCTGTGCGGCCGCGGGGTGCGGGTACAACTTAATCAATTTAGGTTTTGGGTGCCGGTTTGAATGTGAATACTGTTTTTTACAGCAGTACCAAAACCTGCACGCCGTTTTGCTGCCCGCCAACGTGGACGAATTTTTGGCGAAAATCGACGGCGCAAAGTTCAACACAGGGCCGTTTGACCGCCCGCGCATCGGCAGCGGGGAATTTACCGATTCGCTCGTTTTTGACGATTTGACGCGTTACTCCCAAAAAATTGTGCCGTTCTTCCGCGCGCGGCCGCATTTGCAGTTTGAGTTTAAAACCAAAAGCGTGAATATCGGCGGACTCTTGGAAGCGGGCGGCGCTGAAAACGTGGTGGCTTCGTGGTCGGTTAATTCGTCTAAAATTACGAATGAGGCCGAACATTTTACGCCCGATTTAACCGCGCGGCTGGCCGCGGCCTGCGAAGCGGCCAAAGCGGGTTACCGTCTCGGTTTTCATTTTGACCCGGTGGTAATTTACGACGGGTACCAACAGGATTACGCCCGCACGGTGCAGGAAATGGCCGATACCTTGCCGCACGATAAAATCGCGTGGATTAGCGTAGGCACGCTGCGTTTCAGCCGCGAACTAAAAAAGGTGGCCGAGTCGCGCTTCCCGGCAAATTTTATTTTGGACGGCGAATTCCTGTTGGATTTCGACGGCAAAATGCGCTACGGTGACGGCCAGCGTTTGGAAGCGTACCGCTTTTTGGTGCCGCTTTTGCAAAAAACATTTCCCAAAGCGCATGTGTATTTGTGCATGGAAGACCCTAATATCGTGCGTTCGCTGTAATAAGTTTTTTGTGTGCTATAAATCCCTCCGATTTTTTGACTTGGAGTATTTTTTGTGATTTTACGCCGGGGGTTGTATTGTTTTTTTTTTTTGATAAACTGGGGACATCCCGTAGTGTTTCTGTGAGGGATCTCCCTTTTGTGTTTTATTTCATTAAAAGCGGTAGATTCGGCGCAGAAACCTATCAGGATGACTTTTTTAATAGGGAAAATAAAATGAAAGGTTTTACGCTTATAGAATTGTTGGTGGTCGTTTTAATTATTGGTATTTTATCATCGGTGGCGCTGCCGCAGTATACAAAGGCAGTAGAGAAAAGCCGGGCGGCGGAAGGCGTTACGCTCAGCCGCACCATTTTTCAGGCGCAGGAGGCGTACTATATGGCTAACGGACGTTACGCTGATGATTTGAATGAATTAGATTTTAATGTCCCCGGTCAATCTGCGTCAGCCAGCGGTACTCCTTCTAAAAACACTAAAAATTTTTCATGCAGGGCTGTGAATGCGGGCGCAACTTCTGATTCTTTTTTTGGTTTGGCTGTATGCCGTCGTCATGGAAAACCGTATGCTATTTATTATCCTAGCAACTCTTTAATGTTAAGCTGTATGCCGGATG
>JAUNWB010000018.1 GCA_030540535.1 Elusimicrobiales bacterium | reverse complement strand
ATCGCCTATATTCCGCAAAAAGAAGAAGAGGTTTTGCCGGAGCTTGATTTTTCGGAAGTCAAAGGCCAGGCGCTTGCCAAACGAGCGCTCGAGATTGCGGCCGCGGGCGGACACAACGTACTCATGATTGGCCTGCCCGGCACGGGTAAAAGCATGCTGGCCAAACGCTTCCCGGGCATTTTACCGCCGCTCACGCAGGAAGAATCGCTCGAAATTACCAAAATTTATTCCATTTGCAATTTAATGGGCAAGAGCAAACTTTTAACCCGCCGCCCATTCCGGGACCCGCACCACACCATTTCGGACGTGGCGCTCATCGGCGGCGGCTCCTCCCCCCGCCCGGGCGAAGTGTCGCTCGCGCACAACGGAGTTCTCTTTTTAGATGAATTTGCCGAATTTTCCCGCTCTTCGTTAGAAGTGCTGCGCGAACCGTTGGAAAACGGCCAAGTAACCATTTCCCGCGCCAAAGAAACGGTATCTTATCCGGCGCGGTTCACGTTGGTGGCGGCCATGAATCCGTGCCCCTGCGGGCACCTAGGGGACCCGCTCCACCCGTGTTCCTGTTCTCCCATGCAGGTAAACCGCTATAAATCGCGCATTTCGGGGCCGCTCCTGGACCGCATTGATTTAACCGTCAATTTAAACCCCGTTAAATACACGGACTGGACAAAAACCAGCGAGGGGGAATCCTCCGCCGCTATCCGCGAGCGCGTGTTAAAAGCGCGCGAAGTCCAGCGCAAACGCTTTGCGGGAACGCCCACTACGGCCAACGCGTTTATGACGCCGAAACAAATTAAAGAATTTTGCAAACTCCCCGCCGGAGCGGACGCTATTTTGGAAGCCGCCATGCGCAAATTCGGCTTGAGCGCGCGCAGCCTCGACAAAATTTTAAAAACGGCGCGAACCATCGCCGACCTCGAACAAAAAGCGGACATTGAAACCAAACACCTGGTGGAAGTCATGCAATACCGTCCGCTGGACCGCAAAGGAGTGGCGGACATCTGATGAACCCGAATATCTCCGCCGCCGAACGGCTGGCCCGCATCCGCTTAAACGCGTTTTTATTTTTCCGTGCCGACTGGCTGGAAAGACTCATCGAAATTTTCGGTTCGGCTGAAGAAATCCTGCGCCAGGACGCCGAAACACTGGCGCGCGAAGCCAATTTAAACCCGTCCACCGCCGCCCAATTACTGCGGGACGCATTCGCCATAGACCCGCTGTAAGAATGGGATAAAACGGCCGCCCTGGGCGGGCATATTTACGTGCCGGAAGACGAAGAATACCCACAATCCCTGCGCAACATTAAAGAAGCGCCCCTCGCTTTATACGTACTGGGCAAACTGCCCGCGGAAAACAAACCGTGCGTCGCCATGGTGGGCACGCGCAAAATTACGCCGTACGGCCGAAGAGCCGCCAACAAACTGGCTTCCGATTTAACGCAGGCGGGTGTAACCGTCGTCAGCGGGCTTGCGCGCGGAGTAGACAGCGAAAGCCACGCCGCCGCGGTGCGCCTTAAAAAACCGACGGTGGCCGTCATCGGCACCGGGGTAGGCCGCTGTTATCCGCCCGAAAACCGTTCTCTCGCCCGCGCTATTTTGGAACACGGCGGCGCGATAGTATCCGAACTCCCTTTTAACAAGCCGCCAAACGCCTTTCACTTCCCGCGCAGAAACCGCATTATCGCCGCGCTGTCCCAGCCGGTAGTAGTGGTGGAAGGCGAAATTAAGTCCGGCGCGCTGATTACCGCCAAACTCGCTTTGGAAATGGGCAAAGACGTTTTAGCCGTCCCCGGCCCGATAGACAGCCCGCAGTCCGCCGGCACCAACCACCTCATCCGCGAGGGGGCGGGGGTTGTAACTTCCGCCGCAGATATACTAGACTATATACCACAGCAGCTTCGTTTCGGGCTGGACCCGCGCTTCTTTGAAACGCCCTCTTTAACGCCCGACAAGCCGCAGGACGATTTAACGCCCCGCCAACGCCAGGCCATGGACGCGGTGGGTGACGGCTCCGCCAGCTTGGACCAAATAGCCGAAACCATCGGCGCGGACGTGCCCGAAGCGGCGGGGATTCTGTTTGAACTGGAAGTAAAAGGCTTTTTGGCCTGCGAAAACGGCCTGTACAGCAAGAGCAAATTTTAACTTTATAAGGAAGTGAATTATGGCAACACCCAACGTAAAAGGTAAAAAATTGGTGATTGTGGAGTCTCCCACCAAGCAGAAAACAATCAGCAAAATTTTAGGCAACGACTTCATTGTACGCAGCTCCTTCGGCCACGTGCGCGATTTGCCCTCCAAAGATATCGGCGTCGATATCGAACACGATTTTAAACCCACCTACGTACCCGTGGACCGCGCCAAACGCTTAATTGCGGAACTGACTGCGGCCGCTAAAAACGCCAGCGAAATTTACCTCGCTACCGACCCTGACCGCGAGGGCGAAGCCATCGCGTGGCATTTGGTAGAACTGTTAAAACTTCCCAAAGAACGGTACCAGCGCATTTTCTTCCACGAAATTACGCCTACCGCCATTAAAGAATCTTTCGCTCATGCGCGTAAAATTGACGACAACCTCGTCAACGCCCAGCAGGCCCGGCGCATTTTGGACCGCATCGTGGGGTACAAATTATCCCCCCTCCTGTGGCGCAAAATTACCTCCGGCCTCTCCGCAGGGCGCGTGCAGTCCGTGGCCGTGCGGCTCCTTGCCGAACGGGCCAAAGAAATCGCCGAGTTTAAAGAACAGGAATACTGGACCATCGGCGCGCAATTTGAAAAACCGCAAACCGCTCCCAAATTTTGGGCGCGCGTAACCAAATGGCAGGGCAAAAACGTGGAACAAACCACCACGCACCATTTGTTTGCGGAAGATTATAAAGTAAAAACCACCGTTTTCGACAAGCCGGAAAAACTGACCCCGCTTTCGGACGTTCTGCGCAAAGGCCCCAACACCGTTATTAAGGTGGAAAAGAAAGAGGTCAAACAGAAACCCAAACCGCCGTTTATCACCAGCTCCATGCAGCAGGATGCTTACAACAAGCTGGGTTTCGCTTCCCAAAAAACCATGATGACGGCCCAGCACCTGTACGAAGGTATCGAAATCGCCGGCCAGACCGTCGGTTTGATTACCTATATGCGTACGGACTCGTTCAACGTGTCTAAACTTCTGCAGGAACAGACCAAAAAATTCATCGGCGAAAAATACGGCCCGCAGTTTGTTCCCGCCAAACAGCCCGTTTACAAAAGCAAAGTAATGGGCGCGCAGGAAGCCCACGAGGCTATCCACCCCACCGATGTACGCCGTACGCCGCAAAACATGAAACCGTACCTGACGGCCGACCAGTACAAACTGTACGAACTCATCTGGCTGCGCTTTGTGGCCAGCCAAATGGCCGATGCGGTATTCAACACCGTGGCGATTGACATCGCCGCCGGGAACGACAAAGAATGTCAGCTGCGCGCCAGCGGCCGCACGGTAAAATTCCCGGGCTACTTATCCATTTATAAAGACCAGGACGACGAAGAAGATAATAATAAAGACGACGGAAGTGCGCTGCTGCCGGTCCTGACGGAAGGTGACACGCTGACGCTCTTGGACCTTAACACCAAAGCGCATAAAACCACGCCGCCCCCGTGCTACAACGAAGCGAGCCTGATTAAAACGCTTGAAAAACACGGTATCGGCCGCCCGTCCACCTATGCGCCCACGATTAAAACGATTTTAGACCGCAAATACATTGCCCGCCAGCCCAAAACCAGCAAGCTGGTGGCGACGGACCTGGGTATTACGGTGACGGACAGCTTAAAAGATTTCTTTAAAGAAATTATGGATTTATCCTATACCGCCGGCGTGGAAGAACAGCTCGACCAGGTGGCCGAAGGCGGCCAAAAGTGGGTGGAACTGCTCTCCGGCTTCTACGGCAATTTTAAACGCGAACTGGACGAAGCCGACAAAGGCATGCAACGTCCCGCCGCCAAAGAAACGGACGAAAAATGCCCCGTCTGCGGCAAAATGATGCTTAAAAAAAGAAGCCGCTTCGGCGAGTACCTCGTCTGCAGCGATTCGACGTGCAAAGGCAAAGTCAATTTAACCAGCTCCGGCGAAAAAGTACAGCCCGAGCAAACCGGCGAAGTGTGCGACAAATGCGGCTCGCCCATGGTTATCCGCATGGGGCGGCGCGGCAAATTTTTGGCCTGCTCGGCTTACCCCAAATGCAAGAACACCTTTTCGCTCGACGCGGAAGGCAACAAAGTGGCCTCCACGGGCCCCATCGTTACCGACCGTTTGTGCGAAAAATGCGGCAAGCCCATGGTACTCCGCACGTCCAAACGCGGCGAATTTTTGGGCTGTTCCGGCTACCCCAAATGTAAAACGATTGTAACGGTTACGCCGGAAGAAATCGCCAAATTTAAAGAGGCGCACGCCGCCAAAAACGCGGCGGGAAAATAAACCGCCGGAGGTTTTGCGTGAAAGACTGGGTGGAAGCATTTTTATTACATTTGCAAAACAAAAATTTTTCGCCCTATACCATTAAAGCGTACCGGGAGAATTTAACCGAATTTTTGCATTTTGCAAAAACCCGCAGACAGGAAGATTTGCGCTTTTTTACCCCGGCCAACATCCGTTCTTTTTTGGCCGGAGCGCAAACGGAAAAGCATGTTTCACGCAATACGGTTTTACGCAAAATAGCCGCGCTTCGCAGTTTTGCGGCGTATTTGTTGGAGCAGGGCAAACTGGCCAGCAATCCGTTCAAACTGCTGCCCGCGCCCAAACGCGAGAAAATTCTGCCCAAATTTTTGACCGTGCCGGAAACGGACCGCCTGCTGGAATCGGCCGCGCACAGCAAAAATTTCGCCCCGCGCGACAAAGCGTTATTTGAACTGATGTACTCAAGCGGCCTGCGCCGCAGCGAAGTGACGGGGCTTAAAGTGAAAGACGTCGATTTTTTTAACGGCGTTGTTAAAGTACTCGGCAAAGGCAGCAAAGAGCGCCTGGTACCCGTTACGGACGCCGCCCTCGCGGCTTTAAAAGATTATTTGGCCTGCCGCCCTTCCCCCCAGCCGCAGGACGCGCTGTTTTTAAACGCGCACGGCAAGCCGCTGACGGGGGACGGACTCGCGTATATTTTTAAAAATACGGCCATTTCCGCGCATTTGGCGCGCAAAGTGACGCCCCACAGCCTGCGCCACTCGTTTGCCACGCACCTTTTGAACAACGGCTGTGATTTAAGAAGTTTGCAGGAAATGCTGGGCCACCAAAGCCTGGCCGCAACGCAGGTGTATACGCACGTATCGCTGGAAAAATTAAAAAACGTATACCGCCACGCGCATCCAAAAAGCAAGGAGCAAGATTTATGATTGGGGTTGGAGTAGACATTGGAGGAACCTTTGTAAAATTATTCGTCATGAACGAACACGGGGAAATCTTCCGCAAAGAAAAAATTGAAACCGATTATTCCAAAGGAGCGAACGGATTTATCGCCCAAATCGGCGATTTTATCAACTCCATCCAAAAAGAATTTCCGGGCCAGCGCGTAGCCGTGGCCGTCGGTGCGCCGGGCGACGTGGATAACCAGCGCGGAATCCTGCGCTATAATCCCAATTTAAAATTTAAAGACGTGGCCGACTGGCCGCTGGCCGACATGCTTAAAAAGCATACGGGTATTACCCCCTGCGTCGCCAACGACGCCACCCTGGCCGCCTGGGGCGTATACGAAGCCGATTTAAAACGCCAGGGAACCAACGTACTCGTGGTTACCCTGGGCACCGGCGTGGGCGGCGGCATGATTATCAATAAAGAACTCTACCAGGGCTCCAACGGCACCGCGGGCGAAATCGGGCACACTAAAATCGCCGATTTAGCCTCCGGCCCTTTATGCGGCTGCGGCGCGCGCGGATGTTTGGAAGCGTTTGTGGGCACCATCGGCATTAAACGCCGCGTGATGGAAGCCATAGCGGCCCACCCGCAGAGTGAACTGGCCAAACTCGTCCACGCGCAGAAAGATTTTAAAATCGAAACGGTTTCCCGCGCCGCCGAAAAAGGCTGCCCGGCCGCATTAAAAGTGTGGGAAGACACGGGCTATTACCTGGGAATCGGCATCGCCAATTTTACGCTTATTTTGGATATGGACACCGTCGTTTTAACGGGCGGCGTATCCGGCGCGGCCAAGTTCTTTATGCCCGCTTTAAAACGCGTGCTGGAAAACCAGCAAATCAAAACGCCGTTTAAACGCCTTAAAATTTTAGTATCCCAAAACCCCAATATCGGAGGAGTGGGCGCGGCCATGTACGCCATTTACCGCGCGCAGCAGGAACACGTATTATGCAAGTAAACCCTTCGCTTAGGCTCCTTTGCGCCCTTTTGCTTGTTTCCTGCCCCGCCTTTGCGGCGGATAATACGCTCCCGCCGCCGAACGGGGACGGGTTTGTCTATTTCACGTCCGACCAGGCCAACTTGGAACCCAATTCCAAAAAAATCAATTTAACGGGCAACGTAACGCTCATCCAAAAAACGGCGGACGGCAAAAAACGGACCGTTACGGGCGAAAACATTACGTTTGACGAACCCAACACCACCATTACTTCCGTGGGTCCCATTACGGTGGAAGACGGACAGGGCGGCATTCTGCGCGGGGAAAACGTGTCCGTCAATTACACCACGCAAGATTTTACCGCCGACAACCTAACCACCGAATACCCGCCGCTGCGCGTAGTGGGTGCCAAACAGATTTCTTCCAAAGACGGGAAACAAGTACTGCGCGGGGCCGAAGTAACCTGCTGCAACAAGCCGGACCCGCACTATACCGTTTCCGTAGGCAAACTAAGCGTTTCGCCGCAAAAGCGCGTGTTCGGCACCAACGCCGTTTTTAAATTGGACGGATTCCCGGTCATGTATCTGCCCGTCTTTTGGCGTTCGCTGGATTCCCAAAAACCCTGGACCACCTATGTGGAGTTTACGCAGAGCGATAAAGTCGGCCTCGGCGTGTTAACGTCCACCGTGTTCCGCCCCGTGCTGAACCTGCGCCCCACGTTAATACTGGATTATTACACTAAATCCGGCCTGGGTATCGGCGGCGGCCTGACGGCCGTTGAGTCCCCCACCCTGCGCGGTTCGGGCGAATTTTTATATATTAACGACCAAGCCGACCATACGGAAATCGACTTAAACAGTTCCAACCGCTGGGGTTTTCAGGGCGGCTACTGGTGGGAAATGTACGACTCGTCCGACCACTTCAACAACCCGGACGGCGCGCTCTACCAATTCCAGACGCAGTTCCGTAAAGTATCGGACCCGTACTTTAACGATACGTTCTTCCGCAGCAACCCGTACATCTTCATGCCAGACCAGGAAACGAACTTTTCGCTTTCCCGCCAAACGCGCCGTTCCACCCTGCGCGTAAGTTACCAGGAAAAAGATATCTTCGCCTGGGACAAACAAACCTTTATGGCCGAAAAGCGCACCCTGCCGGAAATTAAATTCATGCTGCTGCCGTTTAATGACCCGCTGTTAAAAACCGCCAACCGCCTGGAAGTGGATTTTAACAACACCTCCAACCTGCAATACAAAAACGGCCTGCCCAACGAAGAAGGCCCCTACCAGCGCCGGGCGCATGCGCGGTGGACGGCGGAAAAATCGTTCCGGCTGATGCGCGGGCTTACCTTCGCTCCCAGCGCGTATTACGACCAAACCGTCACGTTCGCCGACGCCAACTACAACGATAAAGACGCCTGGGTTTCCCGCATCGGTACGGACTTAAATTTGCAAACCCGCACCTTCTTGGGCACGATGGATTTCGGTTACCAGTTCACCAAACGTCTGTCTACGGGAACGCTGGCCTCGGACCATACGTCCCCGGACAAAGGCATCGAAGTCAACCGTTTATACATCAACAACTACTACCGCCCCACCTTTAACACGTACGTCCGTTTCGGCTCCGGCTTTAACCTGGCCGATTACACCTACGACTTAACCAACGGCTTCGGCCGGGAACTGGGGTGGCAGCATCTTAAATCCCGCGTGGAACCGCTTTTGCTGGAATGGGGTTACAACTCGCCGGACGGGAAAATAAACTTCTTTATCCAGGACCAGTACGATCTGGAAAAGAAAAACATCAACTTTATCGCGCAATCCAATTTCATCGTAAAAGAACAGCTGATCGGCCTGGGTTTAAACAACTTTGCCGATTATACCGACCCCGGCTCGCTCTACGAAACCAATGCGGACCGCTATACCGCCACCACCACCTGGGGCCTGCGCCCTGCCGGCGGCAAATGGCTGGCCGATTTGGGAATAGACGCCGTGTTTTTCCGCGGCAGCCTGGTGGGATTTAACAAACTGCTGCGCGTGGGATACACGTTCCACGACGCCAATATCGATTTGACCGTGCGCGACCGCAACCATAACCTGTCTTTCTCCTTCCGCATTAACATTATCTGCGGCAGGGATCCCGCCAAACAAGCCAAACTGGCGGAAGACGCCTACTGGTACCCCTGGCGCGGACCGGGCGATTTAAGAGATTAACACACAAGGAAGCGACTCTATGGCAAATCCGTTGATGTACCACAAACAAGGCTGGATAGAAGTAATCTGCGGGTGCATGTTCTCGGGCAAGACCGAGGAACTCATCCGCCGCGTGCGCACCGCGCTGATCGCCAAACAAAAAGTGCAGCTGTTTAATTCCAAAATCGACACGCGCTATGGCATCGACAGCATCACCAGCCACAACCAAAACAAAGTGGCGGCCACCTGCGTAAAAAACTCGTCCGAAATTCTGCCGTTAATCGAAAAAGACACGCAAGTTATCGCGATTGACGAAATCAACTTTTTCGACAAAGGCATTGTGGACGTGTGCGACAAACTGGCCAAAATGGGCAAACGGGTCATCGCCGCCGGCCTGGATACCGATTACCGCGCCGAACCCTTTGAAGTTACCGCCGCGCTCCTGGCCAAGGCCGAATACGTTACCAAAAACCTGGCTGTCTGCACCAAATGCGGCAACCCGGCCAGCTTTACCCAGCGCATCAGCAAAGACAAAAAACGCATTGTGGTGGGCACTACGGACGCTTACCAGGCCCGTTGCCGCCGCTGCTATAAAAAACCGCGCAAATAACCGTTTTTGCAAATTGCCGCGCGGGTATACGCACGGCAAACAATTAAAAGGAGTTTTTATGAACAACACACCGTATATTGGCTTTTGGAAACGCGCCGTCGCGTTTATCGTGGACGGAATCCTCGTTTCCATTCCGCCCGCCGTTATCTGCCTGCCGATGGTATTTTGGCAGGCCGCCAAAATGACCCAAGCCGAAGGCACCGACGCCGCAGCCGTCCATCTGACGGCCATCGTAGGCATTTATTTATTCTGGCAAGGCTTGGGACTCATCACCTTTTGGCTTTATTTTGCGCTCTTGGAAAGCGGCAAGAAACAAGCCACGTTCGGCAAACGGATGATGGGCATTAAAGTAGTGGATTACAAAGGCGAACGCATCGGCTTCGGGCGCGCCACGGGCCGCACGTTTGCCAAAATGCTCTCTTACGCGTTAATGTACATCGGGTTTGTAATGGCGGGGCTGACCAACCGCAAACGCGCCCTGCACGATTATATTGCGCAAACTTACGTCGTACGCGCGGACTTCCGGCCCGGCGAAGAACTGCCCGATACGCCTTCTCACCCCGTATGGCTGGGGCTGTTTTGCGTATTATTGGGCGGTGCGGCCGTCGTAATTATTATGATTTCCATGCTGCGCGCCGCGCCTGCCATTAAAGCCAACGTAGCGGCCCAGCGCCTGCAGACGTTTGCCGCCCAGCCGCAGCTTTTACAGCAAGAAGTGGAAGTGGACGGTATCACGTTTTCGCGCACGCGGCGCGGCGTACAGGCCCGCTTTGAGGCCGACGGGGAAAACTTTACGCTGCGTTTAGCCGCCCCCGGCCAAGCCGTCTGCTGCGAAGGCTTTGAATGCGACGCTACCGGCTTTGAAGAATGCAACTAACGCTCTTTTACCCGGTCCGTTTACCCGCGTTCCCAAAAGAACGCGGGTTTTTCTTGCCACCGCGGCGGCAAAAAAGTATACTGGAGAATAAATTTATCTATAGGAGAAAAGTATGTCCCGCATTTATCCGTACGCCGGTTTTTGGCGGCGCGCCGTTGCCCTGCTGATTGATTCGCTGATTATCGGAATTGTATCATCCGTCCTGTATATTCTCTGTCTGGGAATACCCGTTTTTAAATTGGCCCTCCAGCAGCCCCAAAGCCAGGACCCAAAAGCGTTCTTGGCGTTATTTGGTTCCATGCTGCTTTTTCAAGTGGCAGCGTTTGTGTTTTTTTGGCTTTATTTCGCCTTGCAGGAAAGCGGCAAAGCCCAGGCCACGCTGGGTAAAAAAGCGATGGGAATCAAAGTCGTGGGTGCGGACGGGGGACGTATCAGCTTTTGGCGCGCCACGGGCCGCACGTTCGGCAAAATGGTATCCAATATGACGCTCTACTTCGGCTACTACATGGCCGGATTTACGGCCAAACGCCAGGCTCTGCACGACCTGATGGCAACCACGTACGTCGTGCGCGAGGATTTCCAGCCCGGCCAGGAAAAACCCGTCCTCAACTTTAGTGTGGGCGGACTGATTGCCTCCATTTTGGCCACGTTACTCCCGATTATTTTAGCTGTGGCCGCCTTGATCATCGGCATTATTTTACTGCCGGAGGAAGATTATCCACAATCCATGGAAAACCTGGACCGCCGGATTATGGATGCCCGAGCCAGCACTAAAATGATCCGGCTGTCTATGGAAAAAGGAGATGAGAAAACGCCTCTGCCCTTAACGGAAGACGATATTTCGTACGCCCAAACAGACGACGGCTACCGCGCCGAATTTACGGATAAAGAGGGAAA
>JAUNWB010000350.1 GCA_030540535.1 Elusimicrobiales bacterium | reverse complement strand
GTATAGACTTTAGCCTTTTGGGCTTGGGCCTGGCTTTGAGAACTCTTGATTTAGGGACGGTCCTGCAACGCCGTGGCCATCAACGATTTGATATCGTCGTTTTCAAGCTGTAAAAACTTTTTGTCATGCTCCGGTTTGGCGAGTTTTACTTCCGTGTCCGGGGAGAGGTTTAAAAGCACCGCCAGCGCACCTTTATATTGGTTGATTTGGTTGGCGGCTTGAACGACGGTCAGTTCCGCCTGTTCGTAACGAGTTT
This sequence comes from Elusimicrobiales bacterium, assembly GCA_030540535.1. Lineage (GTDB taxonomy): Bacteria > Elusimicrobiota > Elusimicrobia > Elusimicrobiales > Elusimicrobiaceae > Avelusimicrobium. The sequence goes on along the minus strand of JAUNWB010000350.1, from coordinate 1,599 downwards.
GGGCCTGCAGCTTGTCGCTGAGGGACACCATGCCCAGTTTATAACGTTTTTTGGCTTCGTTATAAGACTGGTTATAGGTCGCCAAACTGGCTTTGGCGCTGGTCCAGGATTCCTGCGCGGCCAGCAAATTAAGATACGCCGTTTGCACGGAGAGTACTAATTTTTGCAGTTCCGCGTTATAAGTAAAATCCGCCGCTTTAAAGTACGCTTTGGTAGCGTCAATGCGCGCGCCGCGGCCGCCGAAATCAAACAGCAGCCACGAGGCTTCGGCTTTTCCCTGGTACGGTTCCCCCTGGACGTAGTCCTGATGTTCTAAACGTTCCCCCGTAATGTTACCGGTGCCCGTTAACGTAACGGACGGCAGATATTGCGAGCGGGAGGCTCCTACCGCCGCCTCGGACGCTTTTACCCCCATATATTGGGCACTTAAAGAAGGATTGGTACAAATACTGACTTGGATTAAATCCGCCAGTTCCAATTCTTCCTGTGTTACATCCTTATCAATACAACCCTCGGGCGGGCGCGTGTTGTACGCTCCCAGCGGGTCCAACGCCGCGCCGGGCAAAGCCATACAGCAGGCCGCCAACAGTAAGACGTATTTTTTCATTGTTTCGTTCATCCTTATTTGTATATTTAAAAAATCTTCAGGCGGTATTTTGATAAAAACTTACCGCTCGGTAAATTATATCAAAAACAGTATAATAGGTTCAAATATTTATTGTTTTTAGGGAAGAGAACAGGGAAAAAAATTAACAAAGCATTCCGTTTTAGAATGTTTTTTTAACGTTTGCAGAGAGGGAGTTTTTGGCTTCCGGTAAATTTCCTAACGGAAATTTCCTCCAGCCGCGGCTCGCGGTTTTTGCCTTTGCCTTGCGGCAAAACTCGTACATCGCTCCGCCTTTCGAATCCCTACGCCGCCTGGCGGCCTGCAAGGTGCGGCCCGCCAGGGGGTGGCCCGCAGGGTCAGTTTGCGTTTGCTCCAACTCTCCTAAAACTAAAAAAGCGCCCTTTCGGACGCTTTTTTGTATGGATTTCCAAAAAGGTATTCGGCAGATATTAAAAAAGGTATACTGATTAATATGAATGGAAATGAAATTAAGATAGCCCCGCTTCCTCCGCTGGCAAAGAACGGAGAAAAAAACGATCTTGTTGACTTCTTTCAAGATCAGTCTGCCCGAATTTACAATACCGTTATGCAAGGCCTTGCGCAGGTGCCGCAGGTGGCACAAATGTTAAAAGAATCCTCGCAAACAGTTCTTGCGGCGGATATTCCCAACAAGGTACAAAAACTTATAAATAAAGGTGTTTTAAACTTTGTCAAAGACAAAAATGGAAACCTGTTGGCCTGTTAAAAGAAAACGGCAGAATTGTACATCAAATCCGCCTAAAAGAGGTTAAGTTGCCAGACGGCGATAACTTGGCTGGAAATATAAGCAATTTGGTACTGCACGCACAAATGGCGCAAATAATCACTCGGCTGGAGGGAATTCAAGGCTCCATAAACCGCGTGATACAAGGCCAACAAAACGACCGGAGGGCAATGGCACTAAGCGGCGAACAACAGTGTTTAACGGCCCAGTCAATGATCTCTCCCGATAC